>CAYOHM010000079.1:0-9214 GCA_964403785.1 uncultured Alistipes sp. | reverse complement strand
ACCTTAAAATAAAAAAATGCGGAAACTCTGGTGTTATGAAATTGCAGCACCAGGCATATAATCTGATAAGCATAAAATGAAGGCAGCAGGCTTGATGGACCAGAAAATCGAAAATTTATTAAATATAAGTCTGGAGGCTACACCGGATGAGCTGGATAAATCCTCAGCCCTTTCGGTAGGCTATGACACAGATACAAATAAATGGGAGGTTATTGTAAAAAATAATCGTCCCATTTATTTTTTGGAGGAAATGTTTTCGAACACAGAGGTTTACGAGCTTTTGGGAGGCTATGGCATTGTCAGGGCAAATAAACGCCAGCTTGAACAAATAGCAGAACTGCCGGAAATTGATTATATGGAAATGCCCAAAAGCTTTTATTATTCCCTTAGTTATTCCAAAAATGTTTCCTGCATTTATACGGGAAGTGGGCTTGATAATTTAAACGGAAGTGGAATAATTGTTGCAGTAATTGATTCCGGAATTGATATTTTAAATCCTCAATTTCTCAATAGTGACGGAACCAGCAGAATTATCTCAATTCTAAATCAGCAGGACAATACTGAATATGACAAAGCTGCGATAGATGAGGCTGTCCGTTTGAAACGTCAGGTGGCACAGGATTTTTCGGGGCATGGAACCAATGTCGCACATATTGCAGCGGGAAAAGACGGTGTAGCGGGCGGCACCGATATAATTGCAGTTAAGCTTGCTTCGTTTGAACAGAAAATGGCAGAAACATCTTTTGTTCAGACGGCATCCATTATGCGTGCATTTGATTTTGTTGTAAGAAAGGCACAGGAGTTTGGCAAGCCGGCAGCAATTAATCTGAGTATCGGAAACAATAGCGGTCCTCATGACGGAAGCTCACTTTTGGAAACATATATTGATTATATTTCAACGGTTGGAAGAAATGTAATATGTGTCGGTTCGGGAAATGAGGCAATGCGTGGAATCCATGCGTCGGGTGTTTTAAAGGGTGAGCAGATTCTTGAGCTTGCAATAGGCGAATATGAAAGCTCCTTTGCAATTCAGCTTTGGAAGAATTTTTCTGATATGTATATGGTGCAGCTTATAACACCATCCGGAAGAAGAATCGGTCCGTACTTTACCTCTAATCAGGTCAACAGGTATATGGATGATAACGTAGAAGTGTTGACATTTATCGGCGAACCTTCTCCTTACAGTGTCAGACAGGAAATATATTTTGAAATACTTCCGGCCGATACTTTTATTGAAAGCGGAATCTGGAGAATTGTGCTTATGCCGCAGAAAGTTGTAAATGGTGCATATGATATATGGCTCTCGTCATCGGCAGTTATAAATACCAATTCAGGTTTTCTCCAAAACAGTCCGGAAATGACCATCACAATTCCTTCAACGGCTAAAAAGGTTATAGCTGTCGGTGCTTATGACCAATATGCTATGTCATATGCCGCATTTTCCGGAAGGGGAGCAGCAAACAGCAATAACGTAAATTATTATAATGCTTTAAATAAACCGGATATACTGGCACCGGGAGTAAATGTTGTGCTGGACAGCGGTAAAATAACTGAAAGGCTGGTAACGGGAACCTCTTTTGCAGCTCCGTTTGTTACCGGTGCGGCGGCATGCCTTATGCAGTGGGGAATTACGAATGGAAATGACCAATATATGTATGGGGAAAAGGTAAAAGCCTACTTGCTGCGGGGCGCAAACCAGCTTTTTGGTTTCGGCACTACACCGAATAATGTTACAGGCTGGGGAGCACTTTGTTTAAAAGCATCACTCACAGTTTGAAACTTAAGTATGAGGAAAGTTGAAATAGACCATAAAATATGGCATAATAGAGGCATCAAATTGATTGGAGGTACTAATATGCATTCTCCTTTGGAAATAGCAAAAAACTACGTTGAGGTAGGCGTACACAAGACAAATCTGTCAATAATTAAAATGATTGTTCTCGGCTTTTTTGCGGGTATGTTTATTGGGTTTGCAGGTATTGCGTCCACAGCAGCTTCAAGCACAATTTCATCGCTTTCGGTTGCCAAGCTGGTAAGTGCGTGTGTGTTCCCGGCAGGTATGGCTATGGTGCTCACGGCAGGCAGCGAGCTGTTCACGGGCAATACACTTATTATTATTTCGGTGCTTGAGAGGAAAACCACCGTTCTAAAAATGTTAAAAAACTGGTTATTTGTATTTATCGGCAATTTTATCGGCGCGGCATTTGTGGCAATATGTGTTGTTTATGGCAATACACCAAGTCTTTTTGGAGGCAGCCTTGCACAGAGTATCGTAAGCGCAGGAGCCTTAAGATGTAATCTTTCTTTTTCAGAGGGCTTTATAAGGGGTATTGCCTGCAATGTGCTTGTATGTATTGCAATTTGGATGTCCTTTGCAGCCAAGAAGGTGTCAGGAAAGCTTATGACAAGCTTCTGGCCGATAATGATATTCGTAATGTGCGGATTCGAACACAGCATTGCCGATATTTATTTCGGAATCGCAGCACTTCTCACCTCGGCACGCTTCGGTATTGAGTCCGTCGGTCTTACATGGGGCAATTTCGCGTCGAGTATGACGGCAATAACCTTGGGAAATATAATCGGAGGTGCCGGAATTGTAGGCTGCGGATATTGGTTTGTATATCTGCATAAGACACCGTATACTGATAATTCTGTTTTATATGAGCAGGAAGAAATTGACATAGCTGAGGAATACTAAGCACCTTAAAATAAAAAATACGGAAACTCTGGAAGCCATATTTTACTTGAATATTTTAATTCATAGTGATATCATAGGAAATGTAGAGTATCAAATTGTTTAGTTTTATGGTATTGCGTGAGGGGTGTGGATATATGAAGATTTCATCAAAGGGAAAATATGCGCTCAGACTGATGGTTGAGCTTGCATTGTATTACGAGTCAGCGGAACCGGTAAGCATTAAGGATATTGCGGGAAGGCAGGATATTTCTGAAAAATATCTGGAACAGATTATATCGGTACTTAATAAGGCGGGATTTGTAAGGAGCATAAGAGGAGCACAGGGCGGATACGTCCTTAAAAAAAGTCCGGTAAATTATACAGTTGGTATGATTCTTCGGGCAACGGAGGGGAGCCTTGCACCGGTTGAATGTGTCGAGGCTGATAATAATGAGTGTTCACGAAAGGGAGATTGTGTTACGATTACGGTTTGGAAGAAGCTTAATGAAGCAATAAACTCAGTAGTTGATAATATTACCCTGGAAGAACTGGTAGAATTGCAAAAGCAGAAGTCGAGTGAATATGTGATATGATTTATACTTTATACAATCCGAAATCTTATAACGGACACGGGCAGAAGGATGCGTTAAAGCTTCGCAAGCTCCTTGCCGGACAGATGGAATTTATTGATATTACCGGCGTTGAACCTGTAAATATCATTAACAGAATGAAGCGAAAAGATGAGATTATCATATGCGGCGGTGACGGAACCTTAAACAGGTTCGTCAATGCAGTGTATGACCTTGGAATCGAGAACAGAATAAGATATTTTCAGGCAGGCAGCGGCAATGATTTTGCAAGGGATGTCAGAAGTAATTTTGAAGGTGCGCTAATAGAGCTTAACCAATATATAGAGGATTTGCCTTACGCTGTGATAAACGGCAGCAGATACAGGTTCCTTAACGGAATAGGCTATGGACTTGATGGGTATTGCTGTGAAAAGAGCGATGAAGTCAGGGCAAAATCAGGCGGAAAATCCGGCATAAAAGGCAACTATTCTTTGCTGGCACTTCGAGGACTGCTGTTTGACTTTGCGCCGCGCAGCGCCAAGGTGACGGTTGACGGAGTTACCAGAAGCTACAATAATGTACTTATGGCACCGACAATGAATGGCAGATATTACGGCGGCGGTATAATGATTGCACCAAAGCAGCACAGGCTCGACAGGGAGCGTACGGTATCCGTTGTGGTGGTGCATGATTTGAGCAAATTAAGGGCACTTACCATTTTTCCGCTTATATATTTCGGAAAACACATTAAATATAATAAATATATTGAAATTATAAAAGGATTTGATATAAGAGTTGAGTTTGATGCGCCTACTCCTCTTCAGGTGGACGGAGAAACGATTAAGGATGTTACCGGTTATCAGATAAAGAGAGATTAATGTCAGCGGTTAATCTCTTTATTTTTTGTCCGTTCAAATAAATAATCAATACTTACGTTATATAAGTCAGCAATATGTATCAGAATGTCCGTAGGTATATTACGTGTTCCGTTTTCATAATGGGAGTAAGTGCGCTGTGAAATGTGCAAATAATCACCCACCTGTTTCTGGGTGAGATCCTTATCCTCTCTTAAATCGCGTATCCTGTGAAGTACCATGGTATAATCTCCAGTAGTAAATATAATTGATATGCCTTAATTTTAGTGGTGGAAATATACTTAAATGGATTTTGGAACAAAATGGGCTACAAGGGGCGCTGGAGTTTGCGGATTTTTTATTTGAAGGTGCTATGAAGCGCAGCTTCATAAGCAATTTGCACGATGATTGCGATAAGTAAGCTAGCTTACTTATCGCAATCCTTGTGCAAATTACCATATCACTTTGTAATATGTACTTTCAAATAAAAAATCCGCAAGCTCCAGCGGTATGTATTTTGACATACCTTTCTTTTTATAGTATTATATTAGGGATTAAATTTGGGCGAATCATATTCTTTTTTTAGTGAAGGAAAGTAATGGGAGAGTTAATTGATAATCAGGATATTGTTGAAAGATTAATACTGGTTGGCGTGAGCATTTCGGAAAATGATGATACGGAAAAATCACTGGCGGAGCTGAATGAGTTGGTAAAGACTGCCGGTGCTTTGAGTGTTGCAAGGGTTATTCAAAACAGAGAGAAAATCCACCCGGGCACATACATTGGCAAGGGCAAGATATGCGAGGTTAAAGAACTTGCAGTTGAGCTTGGAGCTACAGGAATTGTGTGTGATGATGAATTGTCACCGGCGCAGCTTAATAATCTTGAGGATGAGCTTGAAATCAAGGTTATGGACAGGACACTGGTAATACTTGATATATTTGCAAAGCACGCTGTAACAAGTGAGGGAAAGCTTCAGGTTGAGCTTGCACAGTTAAAATACAGAATGTCACGACTTGAGGGGCTGGGTAAATCTCTGTCAAGGCTCGGCGGAGGTATCGGCACAAGAGGTCCAGGCGAGAAGAAAATTGAGATGGACAGGCGCCTTATCAGGGAACGGATAGGGCAGCTTAACAGAGAGCTTGAAGCGGTAAAGGAGCACAGAGAGGTGCTTCGTTCACAGCGTAGAAAAACACCGGGTACCGTGATAGCGATTGTTGGTTACACAAATGCCGGAAAGTCAACGCTGCTTAATACTCTTACAGGTGCAGGAATTCTGGCAGAGGATATGTTATTTGCAACACTTGACCCGACTACCAGAGGTATGCAGCTTGACGGCGGCGAGATGGTTTTGTTTACGGATACGGTAGGCTTTATAAGAAAGCTGCCCCATAATCTGATTGACGCCTTCAGAAGCACTCTGGAGGAGGCTAAATTTGCTGATATTATAGTACACGTGGTTGATGCCTCTGATGAGGATATGGATGTATACATGCAGGTTGTATATGACACACTTGCAAAGCTCGATATAAAGGATAAGCCGGTAATAACTCTTTTTAACAAGACGGACAAGCTGGAAAAAGAGGTGGTGCTTAAGGATTTCAAAGCAGATAAGCAGTTCAGGATTTCGGCTAAAACAGGCGAGGGAATAGATGTATTTAAGGATTATTTAGGTCAGTATCTCAGAGAACAGAAAATTTACATTGATAAGATATATTCTTATCAGGATGCCGGTAAAATCCAGCTTATCAGAAAATACGGACAGCTTCTTTCTGAAGATTACGCGGCTGAGGGTATTCACGTTGTGGGCTTTGTTCCTAAGGAAATAATAGATAAAATATAATGTTTAATGCTTATTTTTAAGGAGAAATGAAAATGAGTCTTGCAGATAAGATTTTTAAAGATATGTGTAACGATATTATTGAAAACGGCGTTTCTACGGAGGGAGAAAAGGTTCGCCCGAGATGGGAGGATGGTACACCTGCCTACACCATTAAAAAGTTTGGTGTTGTCAACAGGTATGACCTTTCAAAGGAATTTCCGGCGATTACTCTTAGAAAGACTGCAATTAAAAGCTGTATTGATGAGATTTTGTGGATTTGGCAGGCAAAGTCCAATAATATCCACGATTTAAAACCTCATATCTGGGATGAGTGGGCGGATGAAAACGGAAGCATAGGTAAGGCATACGGATATCAGCTTGGCATCAAACACCGTTACAAGGAGGGTATGATGGACCAGGTTGACAGGGTTTTATATGATTTAAAGAATAATCCGTACAGCAGACGTATTATGACTAATATTTATGTGCATCAGGATCTCTATGAGATGAATCTTTACCCATGTGCATACAGTATGACCTTTAATGTAACGCCGGATAAGGAAACAGGAAAATTAAGGCTGAATGCGATTTTAAACCAGCGTTCACAGGATGTGCTTGCTGCCAATAATTGGAATGTGTGCCAGTATGCCGTACTTTTGCATATGTTTGCACAGGTGTCCGGTATGCAGGCAGGTGAGCTTGTGCATGTCATAGCGGATGCACATATTTATGACAGACATATTCCTCTTGTCAAGGAGCTTATTCAAAGAGAAGAATATGCTGCACCGGTATTTAAAATGAATCCTGATATTAAGGATTTTTATAAATTTACACGTGATGATTTTACAGTTGAAAATTATGTAACAGGACCGCAGATTACAAATATTCCGATTGCGGTATGATATATTGATAGGAGGCTTAGTATGAATCTGATTGTAGCAGTGGATAAGAATTGGGCGATTGGAAATAATGGTGAACTTCTGGTAAGTATTCCGGAGGATATGAAGCTGTTCCGCAGCGAAACCACGGGCAAGGTGGTTGTTATGGGAAGAAAGACCCTTGAGAGCTTCCCGGGCGGAAATCCTTTAAAAAATCGTGTCAATATTGTAATCACTTATAATCCGAATTATGAGAAGGAGGGCGTGATTGTCTGCCACAGTGTCCATGAAGCACTGGAGGAGCTTAAAAAATATGACAGGCACGATATTTATGTAATAGGCGGGGAAACTATTTACAGACAGTTCCTCCCTTATTGCAGTGTTGCACATGTGACAAAGATTAATTATAGCTACGAGGCGGACACATATTTCCCGAATTTGGACGAAGACAGCAATTGGAGTGAAACGGACTCAAGTGATGAAAAGACATATTTTGACCTTGAGTATTACTTCAAAAAATACGAAAATTCCAACGTAAAGGAATTTTAAGGAGAATGGAAAGATTGGAGATTGAAGAATGCCGTCAGCGGCTGTTAGATAAAATTGTGCGTAAGGACACCAGTATGATGGTGCATATTACGGAGTGTGAGGGAATGGTTCTTGGTAAGGATGTGACTGCACGGATGAATGTGCCGCCGTTTCCTAAATCAGCCATGGATGGTTATGCAGTAAGGGCAAAGGATACCCTGCAGGCTGCCAAGGATGCTCCGGTTAAACTGAGGGTGCTGGGAGAACTGCTTGCGGGAGATTATAATGAAATCCCCTACGAAGAAAATACTGCGGTAAGAGTTATGACGGGTTCCTATGTGCCGGAGGGCTTTGATGCGGTCATACGTCAGGAGGATACGGATTATGGCGAGGATGTTGTACAGATTTATACATCAGCAAAGCCATATTTCAATTACTGTAGGATTGGTGAGGATATTAAGACCGGTGACGTGTTCATAAGGGAAAATACCAGACTTTCAGGTGTACATGTGGGACTTCTTGCAAGTCAGGGAATAGAGTGGGTCTGTGTCCGTCAGCCTGCACGAATTGCCGTTATTTCTACGGGAACAGAGCTTATGGAGGTTGGGCAAAGCTTACTGCCCGGCAAAATCTACAACAGTATTGCCTATATGCTTTCGGCAGACATCAGGCAGGAGGGACTTAAGGTTGTCAGAATGGAAACCTGTGTGGATGACGAGGAGCTTTTGCTTGATAAGCTTCGCTCGGCGGCGGAGATTGCGGATTTTGTTATTACAACCGGTGCAGTATCCGTAGGTAAAAAGGATATTATCCCAAAGGTGCTTGAAATGGCAGGAGCAAAGGTGTTATTTCACCATGCCAACATTCAGCCGGGAACTCCGACACTTGCAGCAGTTCTTGATGATAAGATTATTTTAAGCCTGTCGGGAAATCCATATGCAGCAGTCGCAAATTTTGAATTATACTTCTGGGATGCCATGGCAAAAATGATGGGAAGCAGCACGTATCAGGTAAAATGTGAAACTGCTGTTTTAAACAGCGAATATCCCAAGGTAAATAAGGCGCGCAGGCTGGTAAGAGCTTACTGTGAGAATGGAAAGGTTACCATTCCGTCGCCCGTGCACGCATCTTCGGTAATTCACAATCTGACGGAGTGCAACTGCTTTATGGATTTGCAGGCAGGAAGACAGGTAAAACCGGGAGATACCGTAGCAGTAAGGTTTTTTAAGGGATACAGAGTTTAATTTGTATTCCTTTTATTTCCGGCAAATCCAAGTCCTCCGCCGACCATACCGCCGACAATGTGTGAAAAGTTTGAAATATTGTCATTTACAAAAATAGCTGAGTAGACTTCACTGCCGATATAAAGAACAGAAACCAGAATAAAGGTTAAAGGAATGGTTCCGTCCTTAAAGCTTGTCAGGGAAGAAAGTATAATCAGGGCAAAAACAACGCCGCTTGCCCCAAGTACCACGTATTGCGGAAAGAATATGTAATTAGCCACTCCGGTTACAAAGGCGGTCGCAAGAATCACGAAAAGTAAATCAGCAGAGCCGTATTTTTCTTCCAAAAGCGGACCGACAATCAGGATATACATAGTATTTCCGATAAAGTGGTTCCAGCTTGAATGTCCCAGAACATGACCGAAAAAACGCACATAAGTAAGAGGATTGGAAAGGGAGGAATGATATACACTGAAAAAAAGTGCATTGGTAACTCCCTTGGTCATCCAGTTAAGAAGAAATGCGATAAAACACAGGATGGTGAATCCTAAAATTACCGGCGAATTAAAAGAAATGCGTAATCTTCTGCTGCTATTATTCTTATTATCCATGGTGTTCCCTCCGTTTGGTATAATCTAATCAGGTGATTACAAAGCTAAGGCG
>CAYOHM010000078.1:0-9307 GCA_964403785.1 uncultured Alistipes sp. | reverse complement strand
TAAGTTCAATAAGAAATATGGTGTTCAAAGCAAATAATTAAAAGATAAGGTTGAGGTTACGTGATTAATCTCAACCTATTTTTCATTATGGAAATCTAATTATATTTTCGGATTGTGTCAGAAAGGATGGGAGATATGAAACCATCAGGGATTGGCGGTCAGGCTGTAATTGAAGGAATAATGATGAAGAATAAAAATCGTTATTCTGTCGCAGTTCGTAAACCGGATAATGAGATAGAAGTCACAGTTAAAAAGTATGTTGACTTGTCAAAGAGAATAAAGCTTTTAAAACTGCCAATTATACGAGGAGTGTTTAGTTTTGTAGACTCACTTATTGTAGGAATGTCCACACTTACATATTCGGCTGAATTTTATGAGGACCCGCAGGAACAGGCACCTACCCCGATAGATAAGATAGCGAGGACTTTGTTTAAGGATAAGCTTGATTCAATTGTAATGGCGGTAACTATTATATTTTCAATTGCTGTGGCAATCGGACTTTTTATGGCATTGCCATTTTATCTGTCAAGACTTCTTTCTAACTTTATTGTATCGGAAACTTTGCTGAATTTGTTTGAAGGTATCATCAGACTTGCTATATTTCTCTCATATGTTGTATTGATTTCAATGATGAATGATATTAAGAGAGTATATATGTACCATGGTGCAGAACATAAGTGTATTAACTGTATAGAAAACGGACTTGAACTTAACGTAAAAAATGTCAGAAGCTGTTCTCGTCTGCACAAAAGATGCGGCACAAGCTTTCTTTTGTTTGTAATGCTTGTAAGTGTTATACTCTTTATGTTCATAAAAACAGATAGTCCTGTTCGCCAGATGATATACAGATTGCTTCTGGTGCCTGTTGTTGCCGGAATTTCGTATGAAATTTTGAGGCTTGCAGGAAGAACTGACAATATAATTATGAGAATCATCAGTGCACCCGGACTTATGCTGCAGAAATTAACGACAAAAGAGCCGGATGACGATATGATAGAGGTCGCTATTGCGGCAATAGAAGCTGTTTTTGACTGGAGAGCGTTCAGATCCGTTTATGATGAGGACGGAACGGATGCATTTGAATTTATTGATGATGATGACGTTGATAACGTTGATGAAGTTGATGAGTCCAAGGAGGACATCAGTGATTTTACTGATGCCAGCCTATGATGACGTATGCACAGGCACTTAAGGAAGCTGAAGAAATGCTGCTTAATGCCGGTATTGAAGAATACAGGACGGATGCAGTACTGCTTATGTCGGAGCTCCTTGACATCAGCAGGACAAGGCTTCTTACAGATAAAAATCACATAATTCCTCAGAAGGATTATGATTTGTATATCAGTGCGGTGACAAGACGCACACAAAGAGAACCGCTGCAGTATATTACAGGACGGGCGTTCTTTTACGGGTACGAGTATAAGGTGACTGAGGATGTCCTTATTCCGCGTATGGATACGGAATGTCTTGTGGAGGAGGTGCTAAAGCTCCTTACAAAAGAATTTGCGCATATGAGTGACATTAATGTGCTGGATATGTGTACCGGTTCGGGCTGCATACTGACCTCCATACTGCTGGAGGATAAAAGGACGAAGGGCTTGGGCGCTGATATTTCTGCGGCTGCACTGAAGGTTGCAGAGGAAAACGCCCGGCTGCTTTTGCAGGATTTGGACAGGATCAGGTTCGTTGAGAGTGACATCTTTTCAAATGTTTCCGGCAGATTTGATTTGATAGTGTCCAATCCGCCGTATATAAGGCCGGAGGTTATTGACACTCTTATGCCGGAGGTTAGAAGACACGAACCGTATATTGCATTATGCGGACATGAGGATGGGCTGTATTTTTATGAAAATATAACTGCCGGTGCGCGCAGCTATTTAAACGATAAAGGATTTTTGTGTTATGAAATAGGATATGACCAGGGGCCGGAGGTTGTTGGTATTATGGATAAATACGGCTTTAAGGATTGCGTTGTAAAGAAGGATCTGGCAGGACTTGACAGAATTGTCATGGGGCATATTTAGGAGGATTTAAAATGGAAATTTTTGATAAGTTAGAGGATATTGTTCGCCATTATGAAGATATAAATGCGGAGCTGGCAAGTCCGGATGTAGTCAATGATCAGGAGCGCTTCAGAAAGCTTATGAAGGAGCAGAATAATCTTACTCCCATTGTTGATACATTTACCCGATACAAGAAAAATAAACAGAACATAGAGGACAGCCTTGCAATGCTTGATGAGGAAAGCGACGAGGAGCTGCGTGAGCTTGCCAAGGAGGAATTAAATGCGTCCAAGGCGGAGGTTGAAAGTCTGGAAAAACAGCTCAAGATTCTCCTGCTTCCAAAGGACCCTAATGATGACAAGGACATTGTTATGGAAATCAGGGCAGGTGCAGGCGGTGACGAGGCTGCACTTTTTGCAGCCGAATTATTTCGTATGTATAGTCATTATGTCGAGACAAAGGGCTGGAAGATAGAGGTTGTTAATGCGGATGAAACCGGTATCGGCGGAATGAAGGAAGTTGAGTTTATGGTTAAAGGACAGGGTGCATACTCTGTTCTTAAATACGAAAGCGGTGTGCATCGTGTACAGCGTGTGCCTGAAACGGAAAGCGGAGGAAGGATTCATACCTCAACAGCATCTGTTGCGGTTATGCCGGAGGCTGAGGAGGTTGATATCCAGATTGATGAGAAGGATATCCGTATTGACGTAATGCGTGCCTCAGGAAACGGCGGACAGTGCGTAAATACAACGGACTCTGCCGTAAGACTTACCCATTATCCGACAGGTATAGTTATTTACAGTCAGACGGAAAAGTCACAGATTCAGAATAAGGATAAGGCTTTCGCTCTTTTAAGGGCAAAGCTCTATGATATGGAATGCCAGAAGGCACATGATGCGGAGGCAGAGGCAAGAAGAAGCCAGATTGGCACGGGCGACCGTTCGGAAAAAATCAGAACCTACAATTTCCCGCAGGGACGTGTTACAGACCACAGAATTGGTCTTACACTTTATAAGATTGACAAGATTATGGATGGAGATATACAGGAAATAATTGACGCCTGCATAATTGCAGACCAGAATGCAAAGCTTGCAAATATGAACGAGGAATAAGAGGAAAATCTGATGAACAAAAAGACAAGGATAATTGCTGTTATATGGTTTTGGATTTGTTTTGCAGCTATAATTGCATATATAGGACTTGCAAAGAATTATCTTGATTCAGATATGGCATCGGAGATGATTCTTGCCAAGATGTGCGCAGAAGATAATGTAATAATGTCCAGAAACTGGTACTATTCGACAGAGATAAGGCTCATTAATATGAACCTGCCGATGACATTTTTCTTTCATTTCTTTAAGGATTTTTTGACGATACGTGTGCTTAGCAGTATCGTGATGCTTGGAATTGTTCCGCTTTCATATATGTACTGTATGAAGCAGGCAGGACTAAATAAGAGTGCGGTTTACTATGTATCTCTTCTGGTACTTCCGTTTTCATCGGTTTTTTACCAGTTTGGTCTTGCAGGACTCCATTACAGCGCATATATAATGGCAGTATTTTATCCGGTTGGCTTTGTGTTTAAGATTAATAATCCCGCAATAAGCGGCAAAAAAAAGCTTCTGCCGTGGGTAATGTATATTTTGTTTGCCGTATTGATGGGACTTACCACAATAAGACAGCTCCTGGTTATATATTATCCGTTTGCGTTTGCCTGCTTTTTAATCTGGTTAATGGATTATGTTGATACCTATGGTGTGCGTGTGCTTACAATCCCTGAAATAAAAGAGAATATAATAAGCAGGTGGCGTGAAAATAAGTATCTTTGTTATTTTCTTACGGCATGTGTGGGTGCACTTACGGCATCCGTGGCATATGTGGGTAATGTAGCTGTTTTGAGACGTATTTATGATTTTAGTTCATACGATAGAATTGTATATACCAATGTCGATGATTTTGCCAGATTCAGTGAGGTTATACTGGGGCATGCCAGAGTTCTGGGATATGAGGTTGGTTATCAGTTCCTATCAGTACAGGGTATCTGCAATATACTCGTAATCGTATTTGTGTGCTTTCTTGTATGGCTCGCATACCGCATGATAAAGAATAATAAGAAATTTGAGCTAAGACAGAGAATCATTATTATTTATTTTGCCTGTGCGGTTATTTTCAATGATTTTATATTTATGTTTTCGGACAGGTGCGGGGACAGATATATGCTCCCTTATCTGCTGTTCTTTATACCTGTTCTTTGTATTTTTACGGAGGACGAGAGGGTGCACAGCTCGATAAGAAGGCTTGTATATGTATGCGTAATGGGTCTTTTTATTGTCAACAGCATATGCAAATATTCTGAAAGTATTAAGGCTGAAGAGGATACGAGCCGTAATGAAGCGGTACAGTTCCTTGTTGATAATGATTATGATTTTGGATATGCAACCTACTGGAACGGCAATGTACTTACAGAGCTTACAAACGGTAAAATCGAAGTAAGAAATGTTAATATTCAGTTTTGGGAAACAATGCACTGTGACAGATGGCTTATGAAAAAGGATATGGAGTACAGGACCAGTGACCATAAGGTGTTTATTTTGCTTACACAGGACCAGTATGAGGATAACAGCAGTCTTGAGATGTTTTCAGACAAGTATCTGGTTTATGACAATAAGGGCTATGAGATATTTGAATATCCGAATACACAGGAGCTTTGGTCAATGGTAAAGCCTGAAGAGGATGCACAATAAAGGGCAGAATCTGTAAAAAACTTAACAAAGTTGCGCAATAACATATTTTTTGATATAATCACACTGGAGGGCAGTGTAAATATTTGAGGAAGTGTTTTGATAAGCAGGGGGAATCAGTATGCTTGGTATAAGCGGATATGGAGCATATCAGCAATTTGGAACTTATGGTGCGTATGGCACGTCAGGTGCGTCAGGGCAGTTTACTGTAAGTGACGGACAGAGCGAGGATGTAAGTCCTGCGAGGCTTAGGCAGTTAAAACGTTCAGGACAGGTGGAATGTGAGACCTGTAAGAATCGTAAGTACCAGGATGGCTCAAATGAATCGGATGTTTCGTTTAAGTCGCCCGGACATATTTCGCCTTCGGCATCGGCATCCACGGTTATGGCTCACGAGCAGCAGCACGTTGCCAATGCGTATGAGAAGGAGGCTGACAAGAACGCAAAGGTCATTTCAGCATCCGTTCAGATTAAGACCTCGGTATGTCCTGAATGTGGACGAAGCTATGTATCCGATGGTCAGACCAACACAATGATTAAGTACACAGAGTCTAATCCGTATGGCAGGGAGGCAAAGTCACAGGATGCAGCCAGCCTTATAGGAAGTAATATTGACTATGCTGTATAAGAGAGGATTTTATGATTAAGAGGTTAAGAAAAGCTGCGGGATTTATTGCAGCCGTAATGGTATTTTGCACGATAACCGGAGAATTTGCATTCGCAAGTGAAGTTAATAAGCTTAAGGAACAAAAGCAAAAGGCAGAAGAGGAAGTAACCCAGTTAGAGGATGAGCTGGCGGATTTGCTCATTGATATTGATGAAACAGAGGAAAATCTCATAAGCAAGGGCGAGGAAATACTTGACACACAGCAGAGCCTTGAAGAAATGCAGGAGCTTAAGGAAGAACAATATGACCAGATGAAGAAGCGCATCAAGTACATGTATGAGAATGGCAAGGATTTTAGTGTTATCGTACAGCTCTTGGGTTCGGAAAATATTGCAGAAACCCTTAATCAGTATGAATATGCCGAAAAGATTACAGAGTATGACAGAAAACAGCTTCAGGCTTATGTTGATAATATAGTCGCAATAGAAAATACACTTGCCGAGCTTGAAATTGAGAAGGCAGAGCTTGAGAGCCTTCAGACAGAATATACGGATAAGCAGAATGAGATAAATGAACTCCTTACCGAAAAGAAAAAGTCTGTATCGGATCTTGAGGATAAGATAGATGCAGCGGTTAAGAAGGCGGCTGAGGAAGCAGCCAGAAAGGCAGCACTTAAAGCACAGCAGGCAGCAGCGGCTGCAAATACAACTGCAGGCACTACGGCAGCTACTACTACCACAACAACGGACACGGTAAGTACGGCAAGCAGCGGCTCGGCAACAGGCAGCCAGATTGTAAGCACGGCAATGCAGTATCTCGGAACACCTTATGTTTCCGGCGGTGCTTCACCTTCAGGTTTTGACTGTTCAGGTTTTACTTCATATGTATATTCACTTTATGGAATTTCTGTTCCGAGAAGTTCGTCAAGTCAGGCATATGGCGGCGTGTCGGTAAGTCTTTCCGATATACAGCCCGGGGATATTGTATGTTATCCCGGACATGTAGCTATTTATATTGGAAATGGGCAGATAGTTCATGCGACTGTACCCGGTGATGTTGTAAGAGTGGCAAGCATTTATTATGCGTCCTATGCGACGATTATTGCGGTAAGAAGATATTATTAATTATGAAAAAGAAAGTAAAACAGATTATTACATTGGCAGCTTTTACAGCTATGGCTGTGGCTGCCATTTTTTATACAATAAATCATAACCAAAATACTAACGATAAAACGTCATCAGTCCGTCCCATAGTCTGCTTTGGGGACAGCTTAACCGAGGGAGTTGGCGCAGATGGAACAGATTATCCGTCGCTTTTAAAGGATATGATATGCTCATATGCGGATAAGGATATTGCAGACGGTATAAAGGTTTATAATGAGGGCAATTCAGGAGAATCCAGCATATCGATTGCTGCGAGAAGCTCGGGTGTTAAAATGCTCACCGCAGAGGATATGTGTTTTTCTGCGTTTTCAGCAAAAGCACAGGTGGTGCTTGAGGCTGAAGACGGCAGACTGATTGAGCCGTGGCATGACGCTAAATATTCCACGAAGGTGTCAGTAGGAGATGTTAGCGGACGGTTAATATTTGACGAAAAGAAATACAGCTATTATTTTATAAGGGATAATTTTATAGGCTCACAATACATTCCTAAGGGAACTGAAATCACTGTTGAAAAGAACTCTCTGTATGCAAATGCGGTTACCATTGTTTTCATAGGGCAGAACGGCGGCTATGAAACAATTGACGATTTAATTTACCAGCAAAAGGCAATCATACCACAGGACATATATGACAGCGGACTATATATTATACTTGGACTTACATCCGGAACGGCTTTAGAAAGAGCACCGCTGGAAGAAGCAATGGAAAAAGAGTATGGCAGAAATTACATAAATCTTCGCAAAATTATGTCGGGAGAGAGGGTTTTAGAGTTTGTCAGTGAATTAAGTGATGAGGATGTGCTTGAAATGCAGGAGGGCGTTGTACCACAGTGCCTTAGAGCCGAGAATGATATGGTACATCTTAACCGTGTGGGATACAGTATGATAGCCCGGATGATATTTGAAAGAATGTTGGAACTTGATATATACGGACAGCTTATAATGTAGGCAATTCGGGCAAATAATTTTTAAAGGAGAATTTGTATGGAAGGTTTAGAGAGAATGGATGCATGGAGGGCGGACCTTGGAAACGGATATTATAAAAATCCTATTTTATATACGGATTACTCCGACCCTGATGCAATCAGGGTTGATGATGATTATTATATGGTTGCCTCAAGTTTTTGCAATTCACCGGGTGTTCCGCTTTTACATTCAAAGGACCTGGTTAATTGGAGAGTTATAAATTACGTTGTTGAAAAACTGCCCGGAAACAGATATGAAAAACCGGTGCATGGATGCGGTGCATGGGCGCCGTCCATAAGATTTTACAATGGCGTTTTCTATGTTTTTGTGCCAATGCCTGATGAGGGAATTTTTGTATGCAGTACAACTGACCCGTGGGGTGAGTGGTCACAGCCCCACTTTATTTTTGAGGGAAAGGGCTGGATTGACCCATGTCCATTCTGGGATGAGGACGGCAGGGCATATATGGTAAATGCATTTGCAAATAGCCGTATTGGCTTTAAGAGTATACTTCAGGTGACACAGATGAAACCGGACTGCAGTGAACTTATCGGAGAAAGCAGGTATATTTTTGACGGAAACAAAAATGACCAGCTTACAATAGAGGGACCTAAATTCTATAAGAGAAACGGATATTATTATATTTTTGCACCGGCAGGCGGAGTTAAGACGGGCTGGCAGACGGTGCTGCGTTCAAAGAACCCGTTTGGACCATATGATTACAGGGTTGTGCTAAGACAGGGTGATACTCCTGTGAATGGACCTCACCAGGGAGCATGGGTGGATACTCAGGGCGGTGAGGACTGGTTTTTGCATTTTCAGGACGTTTATGCGGCAGGAAGAATAGTGCACCTTCAGCCTATGAAGTGGGAAAATGACTGGCCGGTTATCGGAGAGCCTGTAAAAGGCGAGGAATACGGTGTACCTGTATCTGTATACAGAAAGCCGCAGGTGAAGGAGACTTATCCGCCGGAGTATCCGGTTTCCTCTGATGAATTTGATTCCTTAACACTCTCATTGTGCTGGCAGTGGAACGCCAATTATCACAATGAGTGGTTTGCAATGGACCCTGAGGGGAGCTGTATCATATTAAATGCGGTCAAAAATAATTCAGCTTCAATTTCAGATGTTCCTAATCTTCTGCTTCAGAAATGGTGTCTTCCTGAATTTACGGCGGATACCGTTATGGACCTTGATAAGCTGCAAAATGGTGATATGGCAGGTATGGTATCACTTGGTGTTACTTATGGTGCGGTAGCTGTAAAAAAAGAAAATGATGAATATAAGATAATAAAAATAAGCGGCAGTCAGAAATTTGAAAAAGAAACTGCTTATGCCAAGGATGTGATTGAGGAGGCAGAAGCCTTTAAGGACCTTAAGAAAATCTGGTTTAAAAACATTGTAGAGCGTACCGCCCCGAAGGAGGCAGGTGTACCTAATGAAATAATTTCCCTGTATTACAGCACGGACGGAGAGCAGTTTACGAAAGCTTTGGAGTATGAAGCACTTGCAGGACGCTGGGTTGGAGTTAAGAATGGCGTATTTGCTGTTTCTGAGAATTTTGACGGCGGGAGCGTTAGCGTTGATTATTTCAGAATTGCGCCAAAATAATAAGAGAGCAGATGATTTAACCCATCCACTCTCTTATTTGAGGAGTTTATGAAAAAAAGAAAAATTTAATCTTAATCAGCTTTTCTATGTTGTTTATTATAGGGATTAAATGTGTACATATAATGTTTAAAATATTAACAAATTGTAAAATAATTATGGATAAAACTTAATGAAGGAAAGGATGCATTAATATGTTTATTAAACCTAAGGATGGCGC
>CAYOHM010000077.1:0-9411 GCA_964403785.1 uncultured Alistipes sp. | reverse complement strand
TGAGCAGATGATTAAAGCAGGTATCATAGGGTCCACAGGATATGCAGGTAATGAATTGGTAAGATTACTTCTTGGACATAAGGAGGCAAGCATTGTCTGGTATGGCTCCAGAAGCTACATAGATCAGCAGTATGCGGACGTTTACCGTAATTTCTTTCAGTTAGTGGATGACAAATGTCTTGATGATAATATGCAGGAGCTTGCACAGCAGGTGGATGTTATCTTTACGGCTACACCACAGGGACTTTGTGCATCATTGGTAAATGATGAGATATTGTCTAAGACAAAGATAATAGACCTGAGTGCGGATTTTCGTATAAAGGATGTAAGCGTTTATGAGAAGTGGTACGGTATTGAGCATAAGAGCCCACAGTACATTGATGAGGCTGTTTACGGCTTGTGTGAGATTAACAGGGACAAGATTAAGGGAAAACGCTTAGTGGCTAATCCGGGCTGCTACACCACCTGCTCAATTCTTACGCTTTATCCTATGGTAAAGGAAGGAATCATTAACCCTGATTCGATAATAATAGATGCAAAGTCGGGAACATCCGGCGCAGGAAGGGGAGCTAAGGTCAACAACCTTTTCTGCGAGGTTAATGAGAGTATTAAGGCATACAGTGTCGGAACTCACAGACACACACCGGAAATCGAGGAGCAGCTTGGATATGCATGCGGACAGGAGATTAAGCTTATATTTACACCTCATCTTGTTCCTATGAACAGAGGAATCCTTGTAACAGCCTATGCCGATTTGAAGAAGGATGTTACCTATGAGGAGGTTAAGGCAATTTACGATAAGTATTACAGGGATGAGTACTTTGTGCGTGTGCTTGACAAAGATGTATGTCCTGAAACACGCTGGGTAGAAGGCAGTAATTTTGTGGATGTAAATTTCAAGATAGAACCGAGAACCAATAGACTTATTATGATGGGCGCGCTCGATAATCTCGTAAAAGGAGCAGCAGGACAGGCAGTCCAGAATATGAATCTAATATTTGGACTTGACGAGAAGGAAGGCTTGATGCAGCCTCCAATGTTCCCGTAGAAAATACTCAGATTGCTTGAGTTTCCGTATTATTTATTTTAAGGTGCTATGAAGCGTAGCTTCATAAGCAATTTGCACGAGAATTGCGCAAAGTAAGCTAGCTTACTTATCGCAATTTTTGTGCAAATTACCATATCACTTTGTGATATGTACCTTAAAATAAATAATACGGAAACTCAAGTCAGATTCAGAAAACAATTTATGGATAACGAAAGGATGGCACAGTATGAATATAATTACAGGTGGTGTTACTGCTGCTAAGGGTTTTAAGGCAGCATGCTGCGAGGCAAATATAAAATATACTAACAGAACGGATATGGCAATGGTTTACTCAACCACTCCTGCACAGTGTGCAGGTACCTTCACAAGCAATGTAGTTAAGGCAGCCTGTGTACAGTGGGATCAGAAGATTGTTTATTCAGGCGATAAAATGCAGGCGGTTGTGGTTAATTCAGGCATTGCAAATGCATGTACCGGCAAGGAGGGCTGGGATGCCTGTGAGGCAACAGCCAGGGCAGTTGAAAAAGAACTTGGTATTCCGGCATCGGGCGTTGCAGTAGCTTCAACGGGAGTTATCGGAATGCAGCTTCCGGTTGAAAAGCTCATTAATGGCGTTAATATGATGGCTAAAACGCTGGATGACAGTATAGAAGCCGGAACTAAGGCGTCCAAGGCGATTATGACAACCGATACGGTTAATAAGGAGGCTGCGGTTACATTTGAAATCGGCGGCAGGACGGTGACGCTTGGCGGAATGAGCAAGGGCTCCGGAATGATTCATCCTAATATGTGCACAATGCTTGCCTTCCTCACAACTGATATTGCAATCGAGAAGAGTCTTCTTCAGGAAGCCTTAAGCACTGTAATCAAGGACACCTTTAATATGGTTACGGTGGATGGTGACACATCAACCAATGATACACTTCTTATTATGGCAAACGGACTTGCCGGAAATGCCGAGATTACGGAAAAGGGTGCGGATTATGATACCTTTTATGAAGCGCTTTTTTACATATGCAGATTCCTTGCCAGAAAGATGGCGGGAGATGGTGAGGGCGCAAGCAAGCTCTTTGAGGCAAAGCTGGTAAATGCTAAGACTAAGGAGGACGCAAGAACACTGTCACGTGCCATTGTTGCCTCCAATCTTTCAAAAGCGGCTGTATATGGCTGTGATGCCAACTTTGGACGTTTCCTATGCGCTATGGGCTACTCGGGCGCACAGTTCGACCAGAATGATGTGGAACTGTTCTTTGAGAGCGATGCGGGAAGAGTAAAGGTGTTTGATAAGGGTACTCCTGTCGCATTTGACGAGGAGCTTGCCAAAGAAATACTTGCTTCAAAGGAAGTTACTATTTTTGTGGATATGCATGAAGGTGATGAAGAAGCCACAGCCTGGGGCTGTGACCTGACTTATGATTATGTAAAGATAAATGCGGATTACCGTTCATAAAGGGAGTAGAGATATGAAGAATATGGATGTTGAACTTTCCAAGGCAGCAGTGCTGGTTGAGGCGCTGCCGTACATTCAGAAATTTAACCGTAAGATTATTGTCGTAAAATACGGCGGAAGTGCGATGGTTGATGAGGAACTTAAGAAAAAAGTAATCCAGGACGTTGTTTTATTAAAGCTGGTAGGCTTTAAGCCTATTATTGTTCATGGCGGCGGCAAGGATATAACAAAGTGGGCTGATAAGGTCGGAATACCTACGCGCAAGGTAAACGGTCTGCGAGTTACGGATGAGCCTACAATGGAAATAGCGGAGATGGTTCTTAACAAGATAAATAAAGACCTTGTAAGCCTTATCCAGCAGCTTGGCGTTGAGGCGTGCGGAATAAGCGGTAAGGACGGATATATGCTCTCCTGCAAAAAGAAGCTTTCAGACGGTGAGGACATCGGATATGTCGGAGATATTACACATGTAGACCCTAAGATTATTATGGACCTTATAGATAAGGATTTTCTGCCGGTTATCTGTCCTATCGGAATTGATGATAAGGGTCATTCCTATAATATCAATGCTGATGACGCTGCCTGTGCCATTGCAACGGCATGTAAGGCTGAAAAGCTCGCATTTTTAACGGATACCGAGGGTGTTTATTCTGATTTTGATGACAAGGATTCACTTATTTCCGAGCTTACGGTATCCGAGGCAGATAACTTACTGAAAAGCGGTACGATTGGCGGAGGTATGCTGCCGAAGCTTAACAACTGTATTGATGCAATTAAGAGTGGAGTATCAAGAGTGCATATTCTGGACGGAAGGATTCCACATTGCCTTCTTCTTGAAATATTTACCAATAAGGGTATCGGTACGGCAATTTTAAATGATAATGCAGAGAGGTTTTACAATGAAAACTAGTGAAATTATGAGTATGGCAGATGACAATTTAATCCATACATATAACCGCTATAAAATAGTGCTTGATAAGGGCGACGGCGTTTATCTTTATGACACGGACGGAAAGCAGTATCTTGATTTTGGTGCCGGAATAGCAGTATTTGCACTGGGCTACAACAATAAAGAGTACAATGACGGCCTTAAGGCTCAGATTGATAAACTCATACATACCTCCAATCTTTTCTATAACGAGCCGGCGGCAAGAGCAGCGCAGCGTATCGTAAAGCTTACAGGTCTTAGCAGGGTATTTTTTACCAACAGTGGTACCGAAGCCATTGAGGGCGCAATCAAGCTCGCTAAGAAATGGGCATTTCTTAAGGACGGCAGCACTGACCATGAGATTATTGCCATGAACCATTCCTTCCACGGAAGAAGTATGGGTGCGCTGTCAGTAACAGGAAATAAGCACTATCAGGAGGCATTTGGTCCGCTTATCCCGGGAATCAGGTTTGCGGAATATAACGATATTGAGAGTGTTAAGTCCTGTCTTACAGACAAAACCTGTGCGATTATATTTGAAACGGTGCAGGGAGAGGGCGGAATTTTTCCGGCTAAGGCAGAATTTGTCCGTGAAATTAAAAAAATCTGTGACGAGAGGGATATCCTTCTTATACTTGATGAGATTCAATGCGGAATGGGGCGTACAGGCACAATGTTCGCATATGAGCAGTATGGTGTCAAGCCGGATATCCTGACGGCTGCTAAGGCACTTGGCTGCGGCGTTCCGGTCGGCGCGTTCCTCGCAGGCGAGAAGGTAAAGGATGCCCTTGTTCCGGGCGACCACGGAACCACCTATGGCGGCAATCCTTTGGCATGTGCAGCGGTAAATAAGGTGCTGGATATTTACGAGAAAGAAAATATCCTTGCAAATGTCAGAAATGTATCAGCTTACCTTGAGGAGGTGCTTGATAAGTTTGCTGCTGAGTATGACTGCATTAAGGAAAGAAGGGGCTTGGGTCTTATGCAGGGTCTTGAGCTTACAGTTCCTGTTGGACCTGTGGTAAATAAGTGTCTTGAAAATGGTCTTATCGTTATGTCGGCAGGCAGCAATGTGCTCAGATTTGTACCGCCGCTTGTTATCAGCAGGTCAAATGTTGATGAGATGGCAGAAAAACTTAAAAAAGCCTTGGCTTAATAAGGGAGTTTTTATGAAGTTAAAAAAAATATGTGCATTATTTGTTTCTGCGGCGCTTCTGCTTGGGATGCTTTCAGGCTGCGGCAAAGAAGAAGTAACGGTTGATGATGAAACTGTGACGGAGGAAACAACTCAGGAGGAGGCTCCTTCGGAGGTTTCCCTTAATTTCTGGTATACTGACCAGAAGATGACGGACTATTTTACTTATGCGGTAGAAAGGTTTATGGAGGAAAATCCCAATGTTACCATTAATCTGGCTCTTGTTGCCTCCAATGAATACCTTGAAAATATAAATACTCAGAGCTTTCATATGACAAATGCTGTTGATGTATATATGCTTAGTAATGTAGATATAGAAAAAGCATATCTGGCAGGGCTTGCCGAGAGCTATGATGCTGATGATACGGTTTATAACAGCGATAATTTCGGAAACTCGGCAATAAGGGCGGTAAAGTACGGCGATAAGCAGGTGGCATATCCGCTGTATTTTGACTCGGCATTTCTGGTATACAATAAAGCCTATGTGGATGAAGTGCCGTCCACCTTTGATGCACTCCTTGAATTTTCAAATACCCTTCAGGATGATGAGGAGAATACCTTAACGGATAAGATTGAGAAAACATTTATCTGGCCGGTTTCGGACTATACCTTTAACTATCCGTTCCTTAGTGAGGATTTTATCGTGGGCGGTGACAACGGTGATGACAGAAGTGTGGTGGATACCAATAATTCACAGGTAAAAGAGGCACTTGAGTATTACCAGAGCCTGCACGATTTCTTTGCTATTGACAGGAGTGAAGCTGATTACGAGTACTGTATAAATATGTTTATCGAAGGAAAAATCGCTTTCACCTTTGCAAAGACCGGAATGTTAAAAACTCTTGACGAGGCCGTGGAGGAGTCCCGCATGGAGGCTGAGGCTGCGCAGGAGGCACAGACTCAGGAGGATGGCGAGACGGAAGAAACCGAAGAAACCGAAGAATCGCAGGATGAGGTGCAGACACAGGAAAATGTCATATTTGAGTACGGTGCGGCAGAAATGCCGGATATTTCGGATTCCATAAAGGCATCCTCGCTTTCGTATACCCAAACCCTTGTAATCAATCCTTATTCACTTAATAAGGAGGCAGCAGGCAAGCTTGTTAAGGCGCTGACCTGTGATTACACGCAGGTGTTTTATGAACTTACCGATTTCCTTCCGGCATATAAGAACTGGGACTATGACAGCGATATATTTGACGGAATTTATGCAAATTATGATGACTCCACGCCAAGACCTAAAATGATGACACTGGGCGATTATTATATCCAGTTGGAAATTCTACTTCATAAGGTGTGGGATGACGATGGGGATATAGATACACTTCTTGCTGATTTTCAGGAATATGTATCGCAGCAGATAAATTAAATATGAATAATCCTGCTTATTTACGCAAATCCTATGTAACATAAGCATAGATGCCGCAAGACGGCTTAGCTGTGCATATGTTATGGAGGAGGAAAAATAAGTGGGATTTTTTATTGCAATGATAAGCGGAGCATTAATGAGCATACAGGGCGTTTTTAATACGGATGTAACAAAAAGCACAAGCATATGGGTGTCCGGAGCATTTGTTCAGATAACAGCCTTCATCACGTGTATGGTAATGTGGCTTTGCACAGGAAGGGAAAGCTTTGCCGGACTTTTGTATGTGGAACGCAAATATGCACTATTGGGAGGAGTAATCGGTGCATTTATAACCTATACGGTAATAAAAAGTATAGAAATGCTGGGGACAGCACCCTCCATCCTAACCATAGTAATAACCCAGACAGCAGCGGCATACCTGATAGAACTATTCGGATTATTCGGAAGTGAAAAAAGCGAATTCTCGTGGACAAAACTTCTGGGCCTCGCCATTGCGGTGGGAGGAATAATTTTGTTTAATTCAAGTGATATGAAACTTTAAAATTTGCAATATTAATTGAAATATCGTATAATACAGTCATTGAGTTTTTGTATTTTTTATTTTAAGGTACTTATCACGAAGTGATATGGTAATTTTCACAAGAATTGCGATAAGTAAGCTAGCTTACTTTGCGCAATTCTCGTGAAAATTGCTTATGAAGCTGCGCTTCATAGCACCTTAAAATCAAAAATACAAAAACTCAAGCACAGTCAAATTGTTTTAAGGAGCACGTTGATGAAACTGGTGTTAGGTGACATAAATAAAAGCTTTGGAAATCATAAGATACTGGATAATGCTTCATATACTTTTGAGCAGGGTAAGGTGTACGGGATTCTGGGCAGCAGGGGCAGCGGCAAATCGACACTCATTAACTGTATTACCGGTGAGGATGATTCTGATTCCGGTTCCATACAGCTTTTGGATGAGTCGGGAGATAATGTATACAATTATAATCAAGTGGGTGTAACATATTCTGTGCCGGTACTGCCTGATTTTCTGACAGGCAATGAGCTTATTAAGTTTTTTATGGATGTTAATAAGGAGAAGATAGCCAATGACCTGACGCTTGATGAGTGCTTTGGCTTTGTGGGACTTGAAATCGGTGACAGATACCGTCTTATTGCGGACTGCTCCGACAGTGTGAAGTACAGGCTTCAGCTTCTTTGCGTAGTGCTTGCTGACCCGTCGGTGATTATTCTTGATGAGCCCACTATTTTTTATGACAACGAGTTTATGCATGACCTTCGTGAAATCTTAAAAACGCTGACCCAGAGGCATATTATCATTATTGCCACTAATCAGTTACAGTCAATACGAACAGTCTGTGATGACATAGTGGTGCTTAATAATGGTACGCTTAATGAGATAACTCACGAACAGCTTAAGAATGAAGAATTCCTTGCGGCAGTTGAGGCTATGTTAAAGGAGGATGACTATGTTTAAGAAGCTCATGTGGGAGCAGGTCATCTCATTTGAAAACAACTTCAATGCCTTTGTTTATTATCTAAGACAGCTTCCTTTTTTTGAACAAAGGATTCCGTATGATTTTTTTCAGCACAATAAATTTAAAAGGACATTGTCGCTGCTTGCGTTTGTATTCGGTATCCTTATGCAGTTTGTAGGCAGACTGGTGTATGCAGCATTATTTTTGCTGATTCCTTATATTATCCTCAAGCAGTTTGTTATGGGTAATACCTTTGAATATGAGGAAACACTTATAAATGTATTTTTTATGATGAACTGTGTCTGCGGCTCGCTTATAAATACGGTAATCCTTAAGAGCTCGGATGAGGATTATATGATGCTTAATGTCCTTAGAATTAATCCCAAGGAGCATTATGTGGGTGAGCTGTGCTTTAAGCTGATAGTGGATTTTGGTATATTTTTCGCGGTTCTTTTGATATTTGACGTAGGACTTGTAAACAGCCTTGTCCTCGTGGTGCTTATGACGGCGTTCAGATGTATCGGAGAGCTCTGGAGCCTTATTGTATACTCTAAGATACCATTCCTTTACAAAAGGATTGTAAGTGCGGATGTAATCGTAATATTGGTATGTGTTTATTTTGCATATGTAAATCCATATATGCACGGACATATGGTAAGCGTGGATGCGTTTGTTTTCAATCCTGTTCTGCTTGCCGTAATCGGAGTGCTTGGTCTTATCTGCTTCATCGTATTGTGTACATACAGGCATTATCCGAAGCTTGCACGTAAACGTGTAAAACGTTCCGATGCTGAGTATGCTGAGGCTGTCCTTGCAAGGTCACGAATTAAGGAGGTTGAGGCTAAACCGCAATTTACCGGTGCGGCAGCACTTCTGGTTTCAAAGCATGAGAAAAAGAAAGGATTTTCATACCTGAATCACATTTTCTTTGAGAGGAACGGAAAGCTATTCGTGAAATCGCAGAGAAAAAGATGGATTTGGATTGCTATATTCTTTGCGGCAGCGATTGCATATATCCTGATAAAAGGCGGGAATATCAGTGAGAGTATATGGAACAGCATAATCGAAATGGACACGGTATGGTTCATAATTATGTATGTTGTGTCAAGCTCACATACAATGTGCAAGGCTATGTTTTACAACTGTGACAAGTATATGATGAGATATTCCTACTATACCAAAAAATCCGCAATTTTATCTAATTATTATGTAAGGCTGAAGCATTTTATAATTTTGGATATCAGAACGGCAGTTGAGGTGGCAGTCGGAATGGCAGCGGTTGTGGCAGCTACGGGTCACATCTTACAGATATATTTGATAATACCGTCGGTGATAAATATGCTGCTGTTTTCTGTCATTATATCGATTTACCATACGGCAATGTATCATGTGTTCCAGCCCTATAATGAACTGATGAAGGTGAAGTCGCCAATGTTCACAATCTGCAATATAATGGTTGCGGTTATAGGAATTTTACTCATATGGCTGCCGCTTAACAGGATTGCAACGCTTTTGCTTGAGGTTGTGGCAATTATGGCACTGCTGTTGTTTTCACATATTATGGTAAAAGAATTCGGACCGGATAATTTTTATGTAAAATTATAGAAAAAAGATATAGTCCTGATGCTGCGTAAAAACTCTTTATTCCTATATTGATAAAGGCATATTTTTAAATCTTACCAATAAGCATCTTCCTGTAAATGGAACTATTAGGAATGGCGGTATAAAAAGCTGGATTTTTTTGATTGGCTAGATTATACTGTAGGTGTGAAAGGAGACGATTGTATGGTTACTTTAACATTTAATTTGGATTATGAAAAAATGGAAAAAGATCACGTAACAGAAAATGATATGCTTGAGCCGATGAGAGAGCATTCTAAAAAATATGGTATAGTTGAAAAACAAAAGGGTGTTTTTTCTATGGATGGAGAAAATGC
>CAYOHM010000076.1:0-9542 GCA_964403785.1 uncultured Alistipes sp. | reverse complement strand
CGTACAGAATCGTCGCTTCATACCTGTCAAAACACAATCTCACGGCATCAACCCCAAAAAAATTTAATTTCTCAATGCTCATAAATTATCCTTTCTAATTAATCAGTTATGTAGCCAGCACCCCGCCGCAGCTACACACGCTACACGTCTGACAATATATAATTTATATCAAAAACTTTAACATAATTCAACATTTATGTGTTACACTATAAGCAAGTACTTGTTTGGTTATCAATTATCAGATGTTGTTTCATAAGATTGGAGTACATTATGCAGACTTTGTTTAATGGATTTGATAATTTACCGGATGATGAAATACGCATGCAGATAGCTCTGCTCTCAGGGGTGAAGCTTTCAGGCAAGGTCAGGGGCTTCTTTACCTCGAGCAGCAGTAAAGGTGCTGTGATGAATATTTACGAGGCATTGGCGCCGCTTTCAAGAAAGGATTTAGATGACAGGCTGAGGCAGGAGCTGCTGCTTAAGATACGCGCGCTTACCGGCGGTACATATGAGGATGTGTCGGATGAAAGACTGCATATCCTTACGGTTTTTGAAGCCGGAAAGGCGTACAGGGTGGATGATTATTTTACACCTTCACAGAAGTTTGATTTGATATCAGTTGAATATTATGAGCATTACTTAAGAACCCTTAAAAAAAGAATCCAGAAGTTTACGCCGCAGGAGGCAAATGAGCTTGAACTGGCTATTCAGAAAGCAATCCCCAGAACTGACCTTGAGCATATGAGACAGCTTGCTAATGATTTAATGCTCAGGGAGTTTAACGGCAAGACCATAAGAATTAAATTAATGTCGGATACGGGCTCACAGGTGCTATCCAAAGTTATCAGGGTGTTTGGACTTGGAATTTTTGATGCCGTGGAAACAGTAATCGCAACGTGCTCGGATTCGGTTATGATGCTTTGCAGAATGGAAAGGATTCTTCTGGCGCAGTGTGTCTGGATGGCATCAAACGGCTATGGCAGGAAAATGGCATATAATGATGACTTAATGCCAAGCTATTCGGAAAATCTTAAGGCGCCTGAAAAGGAAGAGGAGAATGAAAAAGAGAAATATCTCCTGAATCTTATCGCAAGAGAGGCCAAGCTTAATAAAGATATAAAGAATACGCTTGAGGAGATAAATAGATTAAATAGGCAGCAGGTTATCGCAGAGGAACATTTGGACGGTGCAACGCGGAAAATGACGGCTCTTGAAAATGAACTTGATGAAGCCGAGGTTAATTATGATAAGGTTAATGCAGACAGTACCTTCATTAAAGAAAAATACGAGAAATATTTAAGAATGCATCAGGCAGTTGACAGAAATGATATGGTGTTCAGGCAGTTAAAGCAGGATTATGAGGGCTGCGCAAGAACAATAAGGAGTGCAAAGGCGCTGCTTGACGGCACGCAAAAAAATATCCAAAAGCAGGCGGAGATTATAGATAACGGCAAAAATCAGCTTCACGCGATTAATTCGTCAATCGGTATGCAGCAGGAGCATCTGATATTTGACACGAGGGAATTTAATCAGGTGGTTACGGACCTTGAGAATGAGGCGGATTATCGTGCGAGGATAGTCGAGAAGCGCTGGAATCATTATTACCGGACATGGCAATTTGACAAAAAAGTATTTGACAATCTTGTGAAATCCTTTACTCAGAGGGAAATTGTTGCCATTGAAAGATTCCTGCGTGAGATGGACGAGGCTTCCGACAAAAATTCATTCATCATAAAGGATAATGTTTTATACTGTTATGTAAGAACGGGAAAGTACGCCCGTATAGAGTTTACCGGCAATGTAATAAATGCAATTAAGGTTAAAGGCAGGAATTAGTTATGTGCTCACAGGAGAATATGGAGGATGTTTTAGCATATCTTTTTAATTTAAGGCGTTTCGGAAGTCAGACAGGCGCGGTAAGGGCAAAGAAAGCATTGGAGCTTCTTGGCAATCCTCAGCAGCACCTTAAGGTGATTCACGTTGCGGGAACAAACGGCAAGGGTTCGGTTTGCGCATACCTCTGTGAGGCTCTCACCGAGCTGGGTTATAGCGTCGGAATGTTTACGTCGCCGCATCTTGTGAGAGTTAATGAAAGAATCAGACTGTCTAACAAAGAAATATCGGATGAGGACTTTATAAAATACTATAAAGTCGTAAAGGGCGTTTCTGATAAAATGCAGCAGCAGGGTCTTGACGGACTGGCTTTTTTTGATTTTGTATTTGTTATGGCAGTACTTTATTATGCTGATAAAAGGCCTGATTATGTGGTTATGGAGGCAGGACTTGGAGGCAGGGATGACGCAACGGCTGCCCTTACCGATAAGGAGCTTGCCGTAATAACATCGATAAGTCTTGACCACACTCAGATTCTTGGAGATACGATTGAGCAGATAGCAAGACAGAAGGCGGGAATAATTGCAGAGGGCACACCGCTTGTCTACTATAAAAGTGATGAGAAGGTCGGGCAGGTTATGGAGGAATGTGCGGCAAAATGTCATTCCTTAGCGGTTTGTGTAGATGAAAAATCCTTTGATTTTATAGAAATGCAAAGAAAACATATTGATTTTTCTATTAACAATAGTTATTATAGAAATAATGTTTTTTCAATAAATAATATGGGATTGTATCAGATGATGAATGCAGCTCTTGCGTTGACGGCAATCAGCTTATTGCCGGGTGCGGATTTGTTTGACCAGGATAGGATAAGGAGTGCATTCGCAAAATGTGTTTGGGCAGGAAGAATGGAAGCACTTTCGGACAATATATATATTGACGGAGCGCATAACCCTGACGGAATTAGGAAATTTATTGAAACAGCAAATGCCGTAAGCGGCGGATATGAACATACATATTTACTTTTTGGAGCTGTCTGTGAGAAGGATCATGACAGGATGATTGAGGAAATATGTACAATGGGAAAGTTTGACGGATTTATTCTGGCTCCCCTTAATAATCACAGGGCGCTGTCCCTTGATGTAATGGAAAGCGAATTTAAAAGCTATGCCAAAGTGCCGGTGTATGTCAGGGAAAATGTAAGCGAGGCGTTTGAATTTGCAAAAGGTCTGCTTGCAGCGGATGATATTTTGTTTTGTGCAGGCTCGCTTTATTTGGTGGGAGAACTCAAAGAGCTGATGGGAGAATTGAAATGATTAATTATGATGAGGAAATAAAAAAATTTCAGCCAAGTCTTGAGGTGGACGAGGCTGAAGATGCCATATATAACAATGATATGCCGGATGTTACGGATGTCATTAACAGAATTTTAAACGAGCTTTTGAACAGGCAGCAGGAACAGCAGCAGTTATAGTAAGACGGAGAGAGTGATAGGATGAGATGTTATAGATGTAACAGCCCACTTACAGACGAAGATTTCTGTGTAAAATGTGGTGCGGATGTGACAGTCTATAAGATGGTCGCCAAGACTTCCAATTCATACTATAACCTTGGCCTTGCTAAGGCACAGGTAAGAGATCTTACGGGAGCTGTCGACTGTCTTAAGACCAGTCTTAGACTTAACAAGAATAATATAAAGGCAAGAAACCTATTGGGTCTTGTTTATTACGAGATGGGTGAGGTTGTTGAAGCGCTTTCACAATGGGTAATAAGCCGTAATTTAAAGCCGGAGAAAAATGCGGCTACCGTGTATATCAGAAAGATTCAGTCAAATCAGAATAAGTTTGAAGCGGTGAATCAGACAATTAAAAAATATAATCAGGCGCTGCGGCATGCCAAATCCCAGAATTATGATTTGGCTGTGATACAGCTCAAAAAAATTCTGGCGACCAATCCGAGAATGATTAAGTCACTGCAGCTGCTGGCACTTCTTCTTATGAAGGATGAGGATTTTGGACATGCGAAGAAATATCTTAAGCAGTCGCTTAAGATAGACAGGAATAACACGATATCGCAAAGGCTTCTCCATGAAATCGAGCTTCAGGAGGAGGAGCAGGCTAAGGAGGCAACCGATAACTTCCTTCCTAAGAAGCAGAAAAAGGTAGTGGATAACAAGCCTCTAAGCGGCAATGATGTCATTGTTCCTCCGACTACCTACAAGGAGCCGAGTAACGGAGCTGTTACGGTTATCAATATACTTATCGGTGTTGTAATCGGTGCAGCGATAATATGGTTTCTTATTATGCCTGCAAAGCTCCAGAGTCAGATGCAGGACTATAATAAGACAATCACAGATTACAGTGCACAGCTTTCCAACAGTAATGCGGATGTTACAACGCTGCAGGCAAGAATTGAAAAGCTGGAGGCACAGAACGAGGAGCTTACCGAAAGCCTTAACAGTGCCAATGAAGGAATCACTTCAGAGAATATTGATTACTATAATGCGATTATAAAGGGTGCAGATGAATATCTCGCAGGCAATATCAATGAAGCGGCTATGGCGGTTATTGATGTGGATACTTCTCTGGTAAGCTCGCAGGACGCTCTTGGCATATATGAATTTATAGTTGAAAACTGTTTTGCGGCAGCCTCCGAGACCACATATAACAGCGGTATACAAGCATATGAAAGCAATAATTACAATCAGGCGGTAACACTTTTGGAGCAAAGTCTAAGTCTTAAATCCGATCGTGTTGAAGCAATATATTATCTCGCAAAAGCCTATGATGCAGTTGATGATACGGACAGCGCAAAGGAATATTATCAAAAAATCTTAGACGATTATCCTGATAGTTTCTATGTGAATGACGCAAGAGCATATTTGAAATAAGATACCTAAAAGATGATGAATCTAAAATTCATCATCTTTTTTATTGCCAAAATCGAAAAATGTATAAAAATGTCAAACGGAGGGAATAATGAAGAATGTAATAATGATAGAGGGAGATCATATGATTATTCGTGTGCTTGAGGACCTTGATCATCACGTAACAAATGAGATAAAGGAAAATATAGATGCAATGATTGACAGGGGAATAGTGAAAAATATTGACTTTGATTTTTCACTCACAGGTTTTATGGATAGCTCGGGAATCGGTCTTATTATGGGGCGCTACAAGAAAATAATGCCGCTTGGGGGCAGGATTAGTGTGCTGGGAATTAATCCGACGATTGAAAGAATAATCCGTATTTCAGGGATTCACAAAATAATCAGAATGGAGTTAGTGAAATAATGGAAAGAATGAGATTGGAATTTGACAGTAAATCATCAAATGAAAGCTTTGCAAGAGTTGCGGTTGCATCCTTTGCGGTAAGGCTGGACCCGACAATGGAAGAAATGTCGGACCTCAAAACAGCGGTTTCCGAAGCTGTTACTAACTGCGTGGTTCACGGCTACAATAATCAGGAGGGCACGATTGTCATAGAATGTTACATAGATGAAAATGAGATTACGGTTATTGTTGAGGATTTCGGAGTTGGAATAGAGGACATAAAATCTGCCATGGAACCTCTTTTTACGACAAAACCGGATGAGGAGAGGGCAGGAATGGGCTTCTCATTTATGGAGATTTTTATGGACGAGCTTAGAGTTGAGTCAGAGCCTTTAAAGGGTACAAAGGTGATAATGAAAAAGAAAATAGAGCAAAAATAGAAGGCTAAAGGGTGTGATTTTTATGGATCATACGAAAGAGCTGATAAGATTGGCAAAGGAAGGAGATAAAAATGCCAGAGATAAGCTTGTTTCCGAAAATATGGGGCTGGTTTACAGCGCAGCGCGGCGCTTTACGGCAAGAGGCTGCGAGGCGGAGGATATCGTGCAGGTTGGTGTGATTGGCCTTATAAAGGGGATAGACAGATTTGACCTTAATATAAATGTTCAGTTTTCAACCTATGCAGTTGCAATGATAATCGGAGAAATAAAAAGATATATACGCGATGACGGAATGATTAAGGTATCAAGGAGCATTAAGGAGAACAGCTTTCATATACAAAAAGCGGTAAAAGACCTTCAGCTTAAGCTTCACAGGGAGCCTAGCATTGAGGAAATATCGGCGCAGACGGGTATTTTGGCGGAGGATATCGCAGTTGCGCAGGATGCAATGAGGGAGGTGGATTCAATACACAGACCTGTTGTAAATTCTGACGGGAACGAAATGAGCCTTGAGGAAAAGCTTGTGGGCAGGGAGGATGAAAGCGAAAATGTAATAAACAGTATCGTCTGCAGGCGTCTTATGGATTCACTTTCGGGAAGGGAGAAGGAAATAATATCACTCAGGTACTTTGAGAGCAAAACACAGACGGAAATCGCCTCAAATATGGGAATCAGCCAGGTGCAGGTCAGCAGGATTGAAAAAAAGGTTTTGCTTGGCTTTAGAAAGCAGCTCCTTGAAATTTAGCAGTATTTGGTGTAAAATAAAATAATATTTTTATTTTAGGTTAAAGGAGATAAGAGAACTATGGGAATGACAATGACTCAGAAGATACTTGCAGCACATGCCGGACTTAGCGAAGTAAAAGCCGGACAACTGATAGAGGCGGATCTGGATCTTGTACTTGGTAACGATATTACTTCACCGGTTGCCATACATGAAATGGATAAAATGAAGATTAAAACAGTATTTGATAAGGATAAGATTGCTCTTGTTCCGGATCATTTTGTGCCTAACAAGGATATCAAGTCTGCCCAGCATTGTAAATGTGTCCGTGAGTTTGCAGCAAAGCATGACATTACAAATTATTTTGAAGTGGGACAGATGGGCATTGAGCATGCGCTTCTTCCGGAAAAAGGTCTTACCGTAGCCGGTGATGTTATTATCGGCGCAGATTCCCATACTTGTACATATGGCGCGCTTGGTGCTTTCTCCACAGGTGTAGGTTCAACGGATATGGCAGCAGGAATGGCAACGGGTAAGGCGTGGTTTAAGGTGCCTTCTGCAATTAAGTTCGTGCTTACCGGCAAAAAGGCAAAATGGATAAGCGGTAAGGATATCATTCTTCACATTATAGGAATGATTGGTGTTGACGGTGCTCTTTACAAATCAATGGAGTTTACCGGAGATGGAATCGCACAGCTTACAATGGATGACCGTTTTACAATAGCCAATATGGCAATCGAGGCCGGCGGTAAGAATGGTATTTTTCCTGTGGATGAGCTCGCAAAGCAGTATATGAGGGAGCATTCCAAGAGGGATTTTGTTGTATATGAAGCGGACGAGGATGCAGAGTATGACGAGGTATATACGATAGACCTTGGCACATTAAAGCCGACGGTTGCTTTTCCGCATCTTCCTGAAAATACACATACAATCGATGAGATTGAGGATATTAAGATTGATCAGGTAGTTATCGGCTCTTGTACTAACGGACGTATTGATGACCTTAGGATTGCTGCACAGATATTAAAGGGCAGAACGGTTGCCAAGGGACTCAGAGTGATTGTCATACCTGCAACTCAGGCAATCTATATGCAGGCAATGAAGGAGGGGCTTCTTGAAACCTTTATCACGGCGGGGGCGATTGTAAGCACACCTACCTGTGGACCATGTCTTGGAGGTTATATGGGTATTCTTGCCGAGGGTGAGAGATGCGTATCGACTACGAATCGTAATTTTGTAGGACGTATGGGACATGTTGATTCTGAAATTTATCTTGCAAGCCCTGCAGTTGCTGCTGCCAGTGCCATAACAGGAAAGATTTCTTCACCTGAGGAAGTTATGAAATAAGATTATTAGGAGGAAATATAAATGCAGGCTAAAGGTACGGTTTTTAAATTTGGTGATAACGTAGATACGGACGTAATTATTCCGGCAAGGTATTTGAATTCTTCTGACCCGGCAGAACTTGCAACACACTGCATGGAGGATATAGATAAGGAATTTGTAAAAAAGGTAAACAAAGGTGACATAATTGTAGCGAATAAGAATTTCGGCTGCGGTTCATCAAGGGAGCATGCTCCGATTGCGATTAAGGCAGCAGGAGTTTCCTGTGTAATAGCACAGACCTTTGCAAGAATCTTCTACCGCAATTCAATCAATATAGGTCTCCCGATAATTGAGTGTCCCGAAGCTGCAAAGGCTATCAATGACGGGGATATTGTTGAGGTTAATTTTGATACGGGCGTCATTACTGATGTGACAACCAATGAAAGCTTTAAGGGACAGGCATTCCCTGAATTTATGCAGAAAATCATAAAGTCAGAGGGCTTGATAAATTATATCAACAATAAATAATAAATGCCAAAAACAAATGGCGAAGCGGACAATTAAAATCCGTTTCGCCACTTTTTAAGAAAAACTATTCTTTATACATATCCTTAAATACCTGTCTGCAAAGGTCCTGCAGGTATGAAAGAGAGAAGTCCGAGCAGCCCTCATCCGCGCGAATACGGTTCTGGGCAGCAAGCTCGTCGCTATAATCGCTTAATTTGTAGGTGGTTATAAGACCGGGTCCGAACAGCTTGTGTGTGACAAGCGGCTCCACCGAGTAATCCGAGATGTATGCAGAAGACTTCTCGCCGTTCTCTGTATCCATTGTTATAGTCACCTTTGCCATTGCTCCCAACATTCTCGGCTTCTCACTCTGGTTTGAAACAAAGTTTCCAAGTGAATAGTAGACCAGCATTTTGTGGTCATTCTCCGGCGAGGTAATCCACTCAACAGGTTCAATTACGTGAGGATGTGTTCCGATAACCAGGTCAACACCGAGGTCATAAAAGAGCTGCGTCCATTTCTCCTGACTGCTGTCAGGCGTATACACATACTCAGTTCCCCAATGCGGGCAGACAACAACAAAATCCGCTAATTCCTTGGCACGCGCCACATCTGTTTTAATCTTATCTTCATCGAGTAAATTTACGATAAGAGGCCTGCTCTGCGGAATAGCGATTCCGTTTGTACCATATGTGTAATTAAGTATGGCTATTTTCACACCCTCCTGCTCGTAAACATATATATCCTGTGTGCTGTAATCGGTAAAGCTCTCATCATGAATACCGAGAACCGCTATTTCGGGGTGATTTTCCCTCCAGAAATTAAGTGTATTATCAATTCCCGTAATGCCCTTATCAAGCGCATGATTTGTAGCGTGAAGAACAACATTAAATCCCGCATTAACCAGTGCGTCACCCAGCTCATACGGACTGTTAAAGCAAGGGTAGCCTGAAAGCCCCAGCTCAATGCCGCCCAGAACAACCTCCTGATTTACTATGGCTATATCTGCGGCCTGAATGTCATCCTTAACATTTGCAAATATATGGTCAAAATTCACAGTTCCGTCATCAAAATAACCACTCTTATAAACGCCCTCATGAGCTAAAATATCACCCACCATAACAAGGTCAATATTGACGGAAGTGTGCTCCGGCTCGGTCTGGGCGGTAGTCTCTTCAACCGCGGGACCATTTAAGGCTTCACGTTCACTCTCCGACAAAATAGAAGGAACATCACCGGGAACCGTGGCATAAGTCGGGGACTGCTTCAAACCGCCGCAGCCCGCCAGCACAAGGCAAAAGCACAAAGCGGCTGCAGCCTTTGGTATATTCTTAATATAATCCATCATAAACTCCTAACTGTTTTATTACAGTAATTGCGAAACGAAGGCGGGTGCAGGCATATAGGTGCGATTATGCGGTAATTGTTCGCCGCCGGTAC
>CAYOHM010000075.1:0-9652 GCA_964403785.1 uncultured Alistipes sp. | reverse complement strand
TATATCTTTTCAAATTCATCAATAGCGCTCTCGTATATATCCGTCTGATTCTTATTTGTATCATTCTTTGCCCAGAAGGTAATCTCGTAGTCCCTGCTCTCGTCAAATTCCTGCGGCATTTCAAATTCTTTAATGCCCTTTGTTCCGTGACAGCCTGTAAGCATACCAAGTGCAGCCGTTATCAAAATAAGTGATACAGCAGATTTTTTTCTCATCCCTTTGTACCTCCTCTTGATACTCCCTCCATAATCTGTCTGCGGAATATTAAAAATATAACTATAAGCGGAACTGATATTAACACAACCGCCGCCATCATCGCAGGGATATTTTCACGTCCGAAGCCGTTTTCCCTGATTTCCTGAATACCATTTGAAACTAAATAATAATTTTGGTCATCAGTTATAAGTCTCGGCCATACATACGAATTCCAGCACTCAATAACCTTAAGAATGGTGATTGTCACCAATGTAGGCTTTGAGATAGGGAGCATTACTTTGAGCAGATACTTTAAGTCAGAAGTTCCATCCACCTTGGCGGCGTAATACAGGCTGTCCGGTATCTGTTCAAAATTCTCCTTCAGAAGATAAATATAAAAAACCGAAGTAACCGACGGCAGAATCAAGCCCTGAAATGTATTTCTCATATTCAGATTAGTAATGGTCACAAAATTTGTGATAATCACCAGCTCATTCGGAATCATCATAAGTGACAGGAATATAATAAATGCTATATTTTTGCCCTTAAATTCAAGTCTTGCAAACGCAAACGCAGCCAGAGTAATTACAACAAGCATAATAGCCGTCGTAAAAAAGGTAAAAATAATCGTATTTAAGAAATATTTGCCCAGCGGCACCGTGGTCATTGCAGACACGTAATTTTCAAGTGTAGGCGATAACGTGTAAAACTTCGGTATATACTCCGAATTATATGCGCCATAATCCTTTAACGAAGTAAGAAGCATCCAATAAAACGGAAACAGCACGATAAGAGCCCATACAGAAAGCATAATATAGGTAAACGTCTTTACAATTTTTTTCTTAACTATGGATTTTTTTTCGATTTTAGCGTAATCTGTTTTTTCTTCCATTTTCACATCCCCTTAAGAATAAACGCTTTTCTTTCTCACAAGCAGATTAATGCAGGTAATTGTAAGCACAATCGCAAATAAGATTATTGCAGCAGCCGAAGCATATGAAGGATATCCTCCGCTGTCACCGTAGAGCATATCATAAACATATCCAACTATCGTATTCATCTGCGCTGCATTAAGATTTGTTCCAAAGAGTGCCACCGCATCACTGTATGACTTAAATGCACCTATAAAGCCTGTGATTACGAGATAAAATATCATAGGCGAAATCATCGGCAGCGTAATTTTGTAAAAAATCCTAAAGCTCGAGGTGCCATCAACCCTTGCCGCATTATAATAATCCTGATTTACCGATGCAAGCGCACTTGTAAGTATCAAAATCTTAAACGGCATTACCACCCAAATCGTATAAAAGCATAATACAAACATCTTTGCCCAATACGGTCCGTCAATAAAATCCACTGCCTCACCGCCGAAGAAGGTAATGATTAAATTTACCAATCCGTCGGAATAAGCTGTTTTCTTAAACAATATCATAAATACAAGGCCTACCGCCAATGTATTTGTCACATAGGGCAGAAAAAAAACTGTCTGGAAAAAATTCCTGACTGCCTGAATCGAATTTAGTCCGACTGAAATTATTATGGCAATAATTGTTGACAGCGGAACTGTTATTATGACAAGTATGAAGGTATTTTTCACCGCCTGCAGGAAATACGGATCATGCAGTACATATGAATAATTGTATAAGCCCACACTCCAAAAGCTCTGTGAAGCAAAATTATACCCTTCTTCAAACGAATAAACAAAAACATCTATAAGCGGATATACCATAAATGCCCCCAGAAATAAAACGGCAGGCAAAAGGTATAACCAACCTTTTATATTTTCATTGCGTAATATTTTCTTAAACATACTGTTCTTCCTCAAACTCAACGCGATTTTCAGTTACCTTGTCAAACAGGAATACCTTGGAGGCGTTCAAATCAAACTTCACAGCTTCCTTTGTTGTGTCAACCTTGTTATCAGCGCTTATTATCGACCTGATGCAGCCACCGATAAATTCATCATTAGTCGAAACAACGCTTATATCACGTCCCATTACTTCAATACGAACAAGTCCGCAGGTGAGTCTTCCGTATTCCCTGTGTATAAAGCCCTCGGGCCTTACCGCAACATAATATTCTCCGTCAGCAGTATCCTTAAGATTAAGCACCGCATCCTTGCCGATATAAAGCACCTTATCCCTCACTTTGCCGTTAAATACATTTATCGGCGGTGTTCCTAAGAATTTTGCCACAAATAAATTGGCAGGATTATCGTATACCTCCTGTGGTTTACCTATCTGGTTTACCACGCCCTCCTTCATAACCACTATCAGGTCGGAGATGCTCATAGCCTCCTCCTGGTCATGCGTTACGAATATCGTTGTAATATTTGTTTCTCTCTGGATTCTCCTGATTTCCTCCCTCGTCTGAATACGAAGTCTTGCATCAAGATTTGACAGGGGTTCGTCCAGTAGCAAAACCTTGGGCATCTTTACAAGAGCTCTTGCAATTGCAACCCTCTGCTGCTGCCCTCCCGACAGCTCCTTAGGCTTTCTGTCCATAAGAGCGTCAATCTGAACCAACTGTGCAGCCTCAAGCGCCCTCCTGTTCATTTCCTCCTTGGAAAGCCTGTCCTTTCCCTTGAAATTCTCAAGCGGAAAAAGTATATTCTGTCTTACCGTAAGATGCGGATACAGTGCGTAATTTTGAAAAACAAGTCCTATTCCCCTATTTTCGGGAGGGAGATTTGTAACATCATCATCACCGAAGAAAATTTGTCCTGAGGTTGGCTTTTGAAGACCGCTTATGAGATTAAGGGTTGTGCTCTTACCACAGCCCGAAGGACCAAGCAGCCCGATAAGCTTTCCATCCGGTATGACAAAGCTAAAATCATTTACTGCGATAACATCCTCATGATTTTTTTTGTCACGTGACGGATACTTTTTTGTCAGATTTTTTAATACAACTTCCATACATTCACCCCACAAATTTCCATACTTCTGTTTCTTTAGTAATGCCGTTTCTTCGTAAATGTTCGTGCAGCTCATCAAGCGCTGCATGATATTCCTCAAGTGCAACCAATGCCTGCAAAAACTCATCTATTGCCTCCGGCAAATCCGAGCTTTCTTTGGCTATAAAGCAGGCAACCGCATGATTGTGAAGCTCATAATGAGCCTCCATTGCATGCTTAAAGCTGTCCGAATCAACAATAATCGGGTCGGTCTGGCTGTGGCACCACAGTCCGAACTTACATTTATCCGGATTATTGACCTGAGTTATTTTAAGCTGTTCGAACTCAACTATATTGTTATATAAGCGCCATGTGAGCGTCAGATGATCAACGGCAAAAACCTTCAGCGCATCATGCACCGTCGGTGTTGTGTTTTGACGGAACATATCATTTCTGGCATTGTCAATGTCACGCGAAATTCTGTACAGATGCCTTCCCGCACTATATGAATTAACGGACAGCATTTCATAATTATTTGCAATGGAATCCACGCTGTTCAGGAATGCTTCAATATGATTTAATCTGCCCTCTATTTCAAGATAAATCCTGTTTACCTTATCCGTGATTGTGCTTACTCCGCCGCTGAGATTTTCAAAGGTTTCCGCTTCACGCTTGATTGAACTCTGGATACGCTTAAGGTTCTCTCCGGTATCAACACATTCCGTCTGAAGTTCATCAAGCTTTTGGAGAATATCTTCTTTATCACCGGTGTTTATGCCGGTGTTTTCTTCGATTTCTTTTTTTACATCGGTTATTTTGGAAATAACACCATCTGTTTTCTCGTTATACAGTTCAATCATTGAATAACAGGTCTGCAGCTCACAATTACAAGGTTCTATGGAATTATAAATCTGACGTGACAGCGCAAGAATCTCAACGTCCATTTCCTCAATCTGCTCAAACGCCGGTCCAAACTCATCCTTTGACATTTCCAGCACCTTAAGCGGCTCCCTCTGGGATTCAAGCTGTTCAATCATATTCTTAACGCTGCTGCTGTTTCCGATACGTATCATTGCATCATTGATACGCATAAGAAAATGATTATTTCTGCCCATCACACTGTCTACCATCCGGTTAAATGTCTCGCCGACAGAAGGTTCGTCAAAGGAATCCGTATCTATCTGATTAAAGTTTCCATTAGTAAAATCTTCAATAGCTTTAAGCAGACGTGTTAAGTCATTTTCCTGATTTTGTATATTATTATCTTCTCCCATATGTTTATCTCCCATGAATCTACTCAAACCAAGTATTTATAAGCTCCTCACATGTATCCACATCAATATTGGAAACAGCCTCCTTAAGCGCTTCAAATTTAGCTTCCTGTTCCTCAGGATAGGAATACTGTCCCATTTTACCAGCCACATCCTCCATGGCATCCATATCCAGATTATCCAGCGCCTCCCTCATCATTTCAAATAATTTGTCAAGATGTTCCTTCGTTATCGGCTCTTTTTCCCTTACCTCTTCATTTTCCTTACAATAAGGGGCAAGCAGCGGTTCATATGATAAATATTTTCTCAGCATATCCTGCGTATGCTTAAGAATCGTTTCCACATCCCTTGCGTTACCTGCCTTTTCAAGTGCAGCAGCCATATCCGAAAGAGTACGTGCACCAATCTGTTTTGATGCACTCTTTAATGCATGTACCTCGATTGTATAATTTGCCCAGTCCTTCTGCTCAGTATATTTCTTAATTGCTTCTGCCTTTGAAGTAATAACACGATAATAATCCTTGAGCACCTTCCAAAACAGCTTAGGCGTTCCAAGCATATTAACTGCCGCTTTTACATCCAAATCACCGATTGTATCAGGAACCGAAGCAGTATCGCCCTCCTGCGCATTTGCACCTTCTTTTACAGCTGACTCCGCCGTCTTTTTGATTTTCTCAGGTGCAAGCCATTGATGAACCTTGCTGATTAAGACTCTTACCTCAATCGGCTTTGCGATAAAATCATTCATTCCCTCGCTGAGGAACATTTCTTTTGTTCCGCTGACTGCATTAGCCGTCAATGCTATAATCGGCGTATCGTTGCAGTCCGGATGCAGCCTTCTGATTATACGCGTTGTTTCTATACCATCAAGCTCCGGCATCATATGATCCATAAAGATAATATCATAGTGCTTGCCGTCCAGCTTAAGAAGTGCCTCCTTGCCCGAAAGTGCAGTATCAATCTGCATATGCAGCGGTTCGAGAAGTCCCTGTGCAACGGTAAGGTTAATTGCATTGTCATCAACAACAAGAATCTTAGCGTCAGGAGCTTCAAAATTAAACTCACTTTCAGAATTGCTTGCGTCATTAAAGGTTAATTCTTTCTGGCTAAGTATTGCAGCAAGCGCAAGGACTGAAACAGGTTTTTTGACAATATTTAAATACTCAAGATGCTTCCACTGCCTTACATCCGCATAGGCGTCTGCAATTAAAATAATATGCATACCGAAGCATCTTTCTTTATCAAGTGAATCTATAAATACCTCGTCAAACTTATTCTGCTCGATAAGAAGGAATTTTTCTTTATCCTTTCTCTTTAATGCCCAGCCGTATATGGTTTCCTCAGGATTTTCCACATCCGTAAATATATCCGTCTTGACGGACAGCTTATCCGCATCCTCCTTGAGATTTTCGGCAACATATGCACTTTCAAAGAATCCTGCGACAGCAAACCTTTCATTATTATTGACTACTATCGAAGGCTTTGCATCAATAAGCTTCTGCGGTACTTCAAAAGAAAATGTACTTCCTTCTCCGTATGTGCTTTCTACATGTATGCTTCCTCCCATAAATTTCAATAACTGCTTGCAGATGGCAAGTCCAAGACCCGTTCCCTCTACATTACGGTTTCTCTTGCTGTCCACCTGCTGGAACGAATTGAACAGCCTTGACATATCGCTTTCTTTAATTCCGATACCCGTGTCCTTAACCCATACCTTGAGCATTATATTATTTTCGTCAATCGGCTCATATCTTACGGTCAGCTTTACATATCCTGATTTTGTAAATTTCGTTGCATTGTTGCTGAGATTAATAAGTATCTGACGCAGCCTTAAGTCATCGCCTTCAAGCATCTGCGGCAGATTAGGGTCCACATCCAGCAGCAGCTCCACATCCTTATCCGTGAGTCTTGTCATAATGATTGAAGAAACATCATGAATAAGGCTCATCGGTTCATACTCTACCTCAGTAATCTCCATTTTGCCCGACTCTATCTTGGAATAATCAAGAATATCATTGATTATAGTAAGCAAAGCCCTTCCTGAGGACTTAATCTGATTAATGTAATCCCTTGCTGAGGGTGTAAGCTCCTCTCTCAGCGCCATCTCAGCCATACCTATAACAGCATTCATAGGTGTTCTTATCTCATGGCTCATATTTGCAAGGAAATCAGATTTCATATTGCTTGCCCTAAGAAGCTCCTCCTCAGCCTTCTGTGCAACATACTTGCCATTTGCCATATCTGACAGGATTTCAGCAATGACATAAATGTAATCCTCTCCCTTATCTATATCCTCATAGGTCATAAGAGGTATTTCCTTTGCAGCGTTAGCCATTTGGTCCTCATCAAGCATAAGGTCCTTGGCAAACTGCCTGAACACATTTTCAGGTTTTAAAATGGTAAGCACCTGACCGCCTATAAAGCCTCCGACCATCTGTCCGTCAACATTAATCGGCGCCGCATAATTAAGAAGTCCTGCGTGGCAAAAATATGACACTGCATGCCCCTTTTCCTTTGCCTGCATTGCACCATGCTTGTCACACTGCTCACATAATCTTCTGCCGATTTTCGAGCATCTGACGTTTTTGGCACAATAATCGGTAAAATTGGAGCCCTCTGTTACCGGTTTACCGTCTGCATCAACTATAAGCAGAGCCATTCCTATCATTTCAGAAACAGAATTCTGTATCCTTTGAAGTGTTTCTACATTTATCAAGTCAGTTAAGACTATTTTATCATTCTCCATAGGTCCTCCTTTACATCTGAAAAACATCCGAAAAACAATTATTAAAATATTTTAAGCATATGTATTGTTTCCCAGAAACTTTTCAATGTTTCCAAGGAGTTTATCTTTATCTATCGGCTTGAGCAGATATCCCTGAGGTCTTAACATAAGAGCCTGCGCAATCTTTTCCCTCTCCGTGGTTCCTGTAAGGAAAAGTACGGGTACCTTGCTTATATCGTAATTATTTCTGAGGTTTTCAAGCACCTGAGGACCATTCTCCCCCGGCATCTCATAATCGAGCAGTATAAGGTCTGTTTTCTTGGTCTCAAGGAACTTATATGCAAGCCTTCCGCTGTTTGCCGTGGCTACATCATAATCATCATGGAGATATTCCTTTATAATCTTTAACATAAGAGGGTCATCATCAATTACCAGAATATGTTTTCTGCGTGTTGCCTCCGCCCTTCTTTCCATCTCCTCCTGCATCTGGCGCAGCTCCTCCCTCTGACGCTCAAGCTCTGCCATATACACCTTAATCTGCTGTGTTATCATTTCAGCGCTGATTGGCTTTGTGAGAACCAAATCCGCCATATTATTGGTTTCATGCTGGAACGCGTCACAGTCCTCCACTGAACCGATTATAATAAGCCTTAAATCCTGACGTGTAAATCTGCGCTTAAATTCCACTATTTTCTTGTAATCATCACTCGTCTCATTATACAGGCAATATACAAAAAGATCCGGCTTGAACATATCCAGATGTCTGGACATATCTTTAATTCTAATTGTAGTTGACATAACCTCAAAATCTTCAATGTGGTCAAAAAAATCATCAATAATCAGATTATTTCTTCCTGAAATCAAAATCTTATACATAATAAATCCCCCTTACCCTAAAACAAAAAATACGAAATCTATACAGAATCTCCGGTTAGTTTTAGCATACTTATAACTTACAGTATGCTATAATTATACCACAATATCAACAAAAATTTATCAATTCCGACTAAATTTTATAAATTAAAAGCCTGTGTAAACGCTCTTGTCCACACAGGCTCTTAATTATTATTCTGTTTTATTATCATATCATCCACCACTTCCGTTACGCCATTGTGTATTTTAGAAAGTTACCATCTGTATCCGTCAGGCAGCAAGAGCATCTCTCAAGCCTCCCGGCGTAGTTAAATCGCTTGCTTTCTTCTTGTAATTATATTATCGGAAATTTTTTTCAAACGTTTAACCGGTTGATTATATTTTTTCAATAAATTTTAAATTTTCAAACCGACCTACGGTATCAATAATTTCGTCAGGATTTCTTTTTATTTTGCTTTCTATATGCACTATCATACATAAATCCATATCTGACTGGTTATTCTTAATAATCTGTATGTCCTCCAAATGAAGCTGGTTATTTCTTACATACCTGACAAAGGCTCCCATGGGATTATCACCGCCAAGCTCAAGATAAATATCCGCGTCACCGGCTTTATCCTTCATATACATATCTATTTTTTCCATAAATGTCATTACTATAAGTATAACTGCCCCGCCAACGACTGCTCCCTCGTAAAAGCCCACGCCGACGGCAAGACCGCAGCAGGCTGCCGCCCAAAGGCTTGCCGCTGTTGTTAATCCCTTGACATGGTGTCTTCCCGTAACCATAATTGTTCCGGCTCCCAGAAAGCCGATACCGCTTATAACCTGTGCCCCAAGTCTTACAGGGTCCGACACGGCATACATCTGGAAAACATACTGATTTGTCATCATAACAAGCATAGCGCCAAAGCAGACCAAAATATATGTCCTGAGTCCCGCAGGACGGTTTTTTCTTTCACGTTCTATTCCAAGACAGCCTCCAATGACAAGAGAAAGGACTGTCCGTACTATAATTGATAACAAGGTGACATCCCTGAGCATAATCTCATCCCCTAGGTGATTCCGAAAGTACGGTGTGTGCAGGCATATAGGGGCGATTTTGAGGCACGCTTGCGCTAAGAGTTCGCCGCAGCGGTACATAAGGCGCTAAAATACAGCACCTAAGTACCGGCGGCAAACAAATTGCCTCAAAATCGCCCCTATATGCCTGCACACGCCTTAGTTTCATATTTTTCTAGATTTATTTTACCATATTGCAATATTAAGATAAAAAATAATGATTTTCTCTCAAAAAAAGTAATTCATCAAGGGTTAATTTATCAAATGGATTAGGAATATTATCCCTTTCGTGAGCTTCTTTAGAATCATTAGAATTATATTCTCTAATATCAAATCCTAATTTATTCATAATTTGCTGCAACATTTCTTTGTTTTTGTGGTTTTCCATTCCACAACATCTCCCTTACTATAACTCCTGCGTCAGTTAAATGCCCCATAAATCCATAGACTATTAACTCTATATCTTCTTATCCATATTATTACATTTTTATATCCTTTTTTCAAGGGTAATTAGAAGCCGATCCATCTTTATAACTCTTATAAAGCGTAGACCCTGATAAACAGGACATTTTTAGAATTATTGAATTCTGTTTGACTTAAAAATGTACAAGTACAACTTAATTTTTATATTTT
>CAYOHM010000074.1:6984-9671 GCA_964403785.1 uncultured Alistipes sp. | reverse complement strand
CGCAAAAGGATAGAAAAGAAAAAACGGATGAAAGACATAAAACTTTAGTGTGCAGGTTGAGGTTGATTTTAAAATGACATATATATGTCATTTTTTTTTGCTTAAAATTTAATAATTATTGTTATTTTATAGACATTTTGGATTCATTTTGCTATAATTATCAATTATAAGACATTTGGGGAGGTCGACACATGGATACAAATATTTTGATGGAGAGTGGAACAAATGAGCTTGAGGTTCTAGAGTTTACAATTGGGGGTAACCATTATGGAATTAACGTAGCTAAGGTAAGAGAAATTGTACCTTATCATGTTGTAACACCTATTCCTAATTCACATAATTGCGTTGAGGGTATCTTTATGCCGCGTGATACCATGATAACGGTTATTAACCTTGCGAGGGTTTTACACATTAACGAATCAGAAGATCCTAAGGGCGATATGTTTATCATTACTAACTTCAACAAGTTAAATGTGGCATTCCATGTCGAAAAAGTTATTGGTATACATAGAGTTTCATGGGCGGACATTATAACCCCTGATAAGACACTTAGTACACCGGAGGCAGCGATTGCGACAGGTATTGTTAAGATTGATGATAAGCTGATTATTGTTCTTGACTTTGAGCATATTGTTTCGGATATCAATCCTGAAACAGGACTTAAGGTATCTGATGTTGATAAGCTTGTTGACAGAAGCAGAAATAATTCTCCGATTTTAATTGCAGAGGATTCACCATTGTTGATGAAATTAATTGTGGATTCACTTCATAAGTCAGGTTATGCGGATGTGACACCTTGCGCTAATGGACAGGTAGCATGGGATATGCTGCAGAAGTATAGAGATGAGGGAACTTACGCAGATAAGGTTAAATGTGTTATCACCGATATTGAGATGCCGTTGATGGACGGACATCGCCTGACCAAATTAATCAAAGATGATCCACTGTTAAAGTCAATACCTGTAATAATCTTTTCTTCATTAATTGATGATCAGATGCGTAAAAAGGGAGAATCTCTTGGAGCAGATATACAGTTATCCAAGCCGGAGATAGGACAGCTTGTAAATGAAATTGATAATCTGTTAGGCAAGTAATATGGTAATACTTTGGCGCTTTGTACCATACAAAGCGCTATTTTTTTATAAAAGGTGACAATCCATGTATGAAGAAATTATTGAAGCTATAAAAAATTCAGACAGAATTTTAGTCGGCATAGGCGAAGAAGCAACCGTAAAAACAAGTTATAACGGCGATTCCTATATGAAATTGGAAGAAGTACGCCAATATAATGACGAGATTGATAGGATAAAGGATAAATTGCTTGCTTTTTACAACGGACTTGCTGATATTATCCGTGATAAAGATTATTTTGTTATCACAACAAATTATGACGGTATTATTTCAGAAAGTAAGCTTAATAAGCTGAAAACAGTTGCACCCTGCGGTAATATACATAAGCTGCAATGCGGCTGTGATGAGATAACAGATATGCCGGAAGATTTTTTTGACAATAATATTGTCTGCCCTAAGTGTAAAACACAATATCAGGTAAATGTATTTAACAGACAAAATTATAATGAAAACGGGTACTTGAAACAATGGAATATATATAATATCTGGCTTCAGGGGACGATTGGAAAAAAATTGCTTATCCTTGAATTTGGCTGCAGTTTTTCATTCGCTTCCGTGATTAGAATACCATTTGAAAGAATTGCAATGATAAATCAAAAAGCAGTTTATTACAGAGTATCTGAAAAATATCCGCAGATAACAGCCCAATTAAATGACAAAATGTATTCATATAAGGAAAATCCCTTTGATTTTGTATCCGGTATTACCGGGATTAATGTATGATTTTATTGTAGTATTTAGTAAAATATGATAAAATTCTTGTGATATTTTGTGGAGGTGGGATAAATGGCATTCCAAAACGAAGAGGATTATCTGGACAGTTTATTGAAGTCAGTTTCAAGTGACGGTGATTCTGCCCCAGTGCAGGAAATACAGGAAGAAGTACAGGAAGAGGTACAGGAGGAGATACCGCAAATTGACGAAGCTAAAGAGAATCCGGTAGCACAGGAGCCGGAAGAACCGGAAGAACCAGAAGAACCAGAAGAATCAGAAGAACCGGAAGTTACGGACACTGATAACTCAGAAAGCTGGAAAGACTTTGCTACAATTGGGGATGTACTTGAACACGAAACGGATATTGCCTCTGAATTAGATGACGTGAATAATCAGGAGAATGTGAATGTAAGTGATAACAGCGGGGATTCGGATGTTGACCAGTATATTCAGAATTTGATGAATCAGTCTGATGAGGAGTTTGATTCCAATACATATTATGATAAGGCATTGGAAAATTTAAATGCGTCAGTGGATGATTATATTCAAAGTGTGCCCGTGGAGGCTTCGGAGAATACACAGGAACCTGAGCAGTCGGATGATACACAGGAACCTGAACATGCGGAACAGACGGAATATATTGATATTACTGAGGAAGAGTCGGATGAATATAATGACTTATTAGGAACAATTGACGGTATTATTGCGGATGTTGAGAAGGAAACGGAGCAGGAGACACAGGAAAATTCGGAAAATCCGGAAAATCCGGAAAATGAGCAGGAATCTGTCAATGATACGCAGCAGGAAATTTCATTTTCTGACTTAAATGTTGATGATGAATT
>CAYOHM010000074.1:0-6884 GCA_964403785.1 uncultured Alistipes sp. | reverse complement strand
CTTCAGGATGTTTCGTTACCTGCACAGGAACAGCAGGATGAGGATGCATCCAAAGACAAGTCATTAGTAAAGAACGAAAAGAAAGCTTCAAAGACCAGCTTTCTTTCCAAAATATTATCCCTTTTCAAGAAAGATAAAACAGAGCCTTCACAGGCGGTGGAAGAAGACAACGAAAATCAGCAGGTGCTTGAGGAATTATTCGATGAGAATGGCGAACTAAAAACAAAAGAGAAAAAGGTTAGGAAAAGAGGTCTTTTTTCAAAAAAGCCAAAATCGCAGGAAATTGTTGAAACGCCGATTGAGGATGAGATAGACACTGAGGATTTAGAGGATATTCCTGAAGCTAAGCCGAATAAGAAAAAAGAAAAGAAAAAGCCTAAGGAAAAGAAACCTAAGAAGGACAAAAAGCCTAAAAAAGAAAAAAAGCCTAAAAAACCAAAGCAGCCTAAAGTTAAAAAGCCAAAACCACCGGTTAACCCTAATGAAATCATTCATATTAAGCCGGCTGCGGTTATTGTTATGATTGTAATTACTGCCTTGATTTCAGGCGGTGTATATTTGTTTATAAACAGCTTTATATATGAGCAGGCATATGACAATGCAACGCTTTATATGCTTGATAAGAAGTACAGCTATGCATATGACGAGATTGCGGGTGTCAACCCAAAGACCGAGGAGGATGAAGTATTCTATGAACAGGTACAGGTAGTGATGTATCTGCAAAAGGAATACAATTCTTTCGAAAATTATTTTAAAATGGGACTGCACTATGAGGCAATAGATTCGTTACTTAAAGGTCTTTTGGCATATGATGAGTATTATCAGAAGGCTTCTGATTTGGGCGTTACGGTCGATTTTGATAATGTTAAGGCTTTACTTGTAAGCGCATTGGAGGAAAAATACGGAATTACAGAATCAATGGCGCGTTCTTATGCTGCAATAACGGATTATGAACAATATGTTTATATTTTGGAAAGTTACGGAGGAAAATATCAATGACAGCCATAGTCGATTATGATGCCGGTAACCTTAGGAGTGTTGAAAAAGCTCTTAATATACTGGGAGAAGATGTTATTGTAACAAGGGACAGGGAGAAAATCCTGAATGCGGATAGGGTAATTTTACCCGGTGTAGGTGCATTTGGTGATGCAATGAATAAATTACATAATTTTGGACTTACAGATACGCTAAACGAGGTTGCACAAAAAAATATTCCTCTTCTGGGAATATGCCTCGGGCTGCAGCTCTTATTTGAAGAAAGCGATGAAGCACCGGGAGTTAGGGGGCTTGGAATACTTAAGGGAAGGATTTTGAAAATACCTGAAAAGGAAGGCTTTAAAATACCTCATATGGGTTGGAATTCACTTGAAATAAAACAGAATTCAACATTATTTAATGGGATAAAAAACGGCTCCTATGTATATTTCGTACATTCGTATTATCTTAAGGCTGATGATGAGAATATTGTTGCAGCAACAACGGATTATTGCACTCGTATACACGCGTCGATTGAAGCTGGTAATATATTTGCGTGCCAGTTTCATCCCGAGAAGAGCAGCGAAATCGGACTGAAAATTCTAAAGAACTTTGTTTGCTTAGGCAGGGAGGAGTAAGAATGTTTACAAAAAGAATAATTCCTTGTCTGGATTGTAAGGATGGAAGAGTAGTAAAGGGAACCAATTTTGTTAATTTAAGAGATGCGGGAGATCCTGTGGAGGTTGCTTCCTTCTATGACAAATCAGGAGCCGATGAGCTTGTATTCTTGGATATTACGGCTACGTCCGACGAGAGGGACACCACTGTTGAGCTCGTAAGGAGAGTGGCACAGAAGGTATTTATACCGTTTACTGTGGGCGGCGGCATTAAATCCGTTGATGATTTTAAAAAGCTGCTCAGAGAAGGTGCGGACAAAATTGCGGTTAATTCAGCAGCAATATTAAATCCTGCTCTTATAAGTGAGGCTGCGGATAAATTCGGCAGTCAGTGTGTGGTTGTAGCGATTGATGCAAAGAAACGTGCTGACAAAAGCGGCTGGAACATATATAGAAGCGGCGGACGTATTGATACCGGAATAGATGCGGTTGAATGGGCAATGAAGGCTAATAAGCTGGGCGCCGGAGAAATTTTACTTACCAGTATGGACTGTGATGGAACCAGAAATGGATATGACTTGGAACTCACAAGAGCTGTTGCTTCAAATGTTTCAATTCCGGTTATTGCATCGGGCGGAGCCGGCAATATGGAGCATTTTAAGGAGGCGCTTACGGAGGGAATGGCTGACGCTGCGCTTGCAGCTTCTTTGTTTCATTATAAGGAGCTTGATATAACGGATTTAAAGAAATATTTGCATGATAATGATATTCCGGTGAGGATGTTTTAGAAGCATATAACAAAGGCAGGAGATAATATGGGAGCAATTGTAAATGATTGGGCTGAAAAATTAAAACCTGAATTTTCAAAGCCGTATTACAGGCAATTATATAATAAGGTCAGGGAGGAATACGGCACACATCAGATTTTTCCGCCCGCGGAGGATATTTTTAATGCATTTCATTTTACACCGCTTAGCAATGTAAAGGTGGTTATTTTGGGGCAGGACCCGTATCATAATGACGGTCAGGCACACGGACTTTGCTTTTCGGTAAAGCCGGATGTTGAGATTCCGCCGTCCCTTGTAAATATTTACAAAGAGCTTCAGGATGATTTGGGATGTTACATTCCCAATAACGGATACCTTACCAAATGGGCAAAGCAGGGAGTGATGATGCTTAATACGGTACTTACAGTAAGAGCGCATCAGGCAAATTCGCATCACGATATTGGATGGGAACAGTTTACGGATGCTGTCATAAGAATATTAAATGAAGAGGACAGACCGATAGTTTATCTCCTGTGGGGAGGTCCTGCGCAGAAAAAGGCGGATATGCTGAACAATCCCAAGCATCTCGTGTTAAAAGCACCACACCCGAGCCCGTTGTCGGCATACAGAGGTTTTTTCGGATGCAAGCATTTCAGCCGGACTAATGAATTTCTGAAGGCAAATGGAGTGGAACCGATTGACTGGCAGATTGAAAATATATAGGATATTTTTATTTATTTTATATAATAAGTTTACAATTTGTTAATTTATAAATGTTTTTTTATGCTATAATAACCTTGGTCACAGATTTCAGACCAAGGTTTTCTTGGTGTTTCGCCAATGTTTTCCGTTTGTTTTACATAAATGCGCATAATTGTAAAGCATAAAAAAGCTTGAGTTTCTGTATTTTTATTTTAACGTACATAGCACCATAAAATAAAAATACGGAAACTCAAGAAAAAAAGGAGTTGACACAAAACAATTTATATAATAATATAATATAAAACACGAACAAAAGTTCGAATAAGGAGAGTTAGTATGGCTAAGGAAGATAAATTAAAAGCATTGGATGCAGCTATTGCCAATATTGAGAGACAGTATGGCAAGTGTACGGTTATGAAGCTGGGTGATTCAGCTAATAATATGAATGTTGAGACTGTACCTACAGGCTCAATTAGTTTGGATATAGCATTGGGTCTTGGCGGAGTGCCTAAGGGAAGGATTGTTGAAATCTACGGACCTGAATCAAGCGGTAAGACAACGGTTGCACTTCATATAGTTGCGGAGGTTCAGAAGCGTGGCGGTATTGCAGCATTCATTGATGCAGAACACGCACTTGACCCTGTATACGCCAAGAATATAGGAGTAGATATAGATAATCTCTATATTTCACAGCCTGATAACGGTGAGCAGGCACTTGAAATTACTGAAACCATGGTTCGTTCGGGTGCGATTGATATCGTAATTGTTGACTCAGTTGCAGCTCTCGTTCCTAAGGCAGAGATTGATGGTGAGATGGGAGATTCCCACGTCGGACTTCAGGCAAGACTTATGTCACAGGCTTTAAGAAAGCTCACGGCAGTTGTTAATAAGAATAATTGTATTATAATCTTTATCAATCAGCTCCGTGAAAAGGTCGGCGTTATGTTTGGAAATCCTGAGACTACCACGGGAGGCCGGGCATTAAAGTTCTATGCATCTGTCAGAATGGATGTTAGAAGGATAGAGTCATTAAAGCAGGGCGGAGAGGTAGTTGGTAACCGTACCCGTATTAAGGTTGTTAAGAATAAGGTAGCTCCTCCGTTTAAGGAAGCAGAATTTGATATTATGTTTGGTGAAGGAATTTCCAAAGAAGGAGATATTCTTGATTTAGCTGTAAACTGTAATATCGTAAATAAAAGCGGCGCATGGTTTGCATACAATGACAATAAGATTGGACAGGGACGTGAAAATTCTAAGCTGTACCTCAAGGAAAATCCTGCGGTTATGGAGGAGATAGCTAAAAAGGTACGTGATTTTTACAGTCTTGACAGCGATACTGTTGAGGCTTCTGCTCCTGCTAAACCGGTAAAGGAATCTAAGAAGAAGGTTTCAGATAATCTTGACCTTATAGATGATGCTGACAATGAGTAATGAAGAAGAGTATCTTATCACAGCAGTAAGGAAGATAAGTACAAGAAAGGTATGCGTCGAGATTAATTATGATGTGAAGTTTTCGTTATATAGCGGCGAGGCGTCAAGATTTAATATCGAACAGGGCAGGTATCTCGCTAAGGAGTCCTATGATGAGATATTCAAAGAAATCTTACCTAAGAGGGCGAGGGAGAGATGCTATAATCTTCTGACAAAGCGCAGTATGACGGAGTATGAGCTTACAAGGAAGCTCAAGGAGGGTTATTATCCTCAGGAGATTATTGACCATACAATACAGCTTATGTCCGGCAGCAAATTAATCAATGATGATGATTATGCCAGAACTTACGTGGAGCTTTCACATAAAGGCAAGAGTAAGCGAAGGCTGATGCAGGATATGAGCAGAAAGGGTATTCCTTCAGACACTATTTCACAGGTGCTTAATGATTCGGATATAGACGAACAACAGAATATAAGGGAATTAATGTTGAAGAAGCATATAGATACTGAAAATGCATCTCCCGAAGAATTACAGAAATTTGCCGCTTTTCTGCTGAGAAAGGGCTATGACTATGATATAATCTGCAAAATGATATTTAATTCATAGTATAATTTTGTTAAAATAAATGAATTTGTCACGCTTTTGTGGTGAGTTTTGCACAAATCACTTGACTTTTTTTTCATTATACTATAAAATTATTCTGTTGTATTTTACAATGAAAATTAAATAAGGAGGTGCTCCTGTGCCAGTAATAGGTTATATTATCGCTATTGTTGTTACGTTTGCTATTACGGCAGCAGCTACCTGGTTGATTGCTAATGCAGTACATAGGGCTTCAGATAATAAGAAGATTGAGAGTGCTCAGAATAAAGCACAGAAAATTATTGATGATGCAATGAGAACTGCTGAAACAAAAAAGCGTGAAGCTTTACTTGAGGCAAAGGAAGAGTCATTAAAGACTAAGAATGAGCTCGAGAAAGAAGCCAAGGAGCGACGTGCTGAGGTGCAGCGTTACGAGCGACGGGTGCTTTCCAAAGAGGAGGCTCTGGACAAGAAGATGGAAGCCGTTGAAAAACGTGACCAGAGTATTACTAAGAAGGAAGAGGAACTCGACAAACAAAAGCAGGTAGTTGATGAACTTAGTGCAAAAAGGCAGCAGGAACTTGAAAGAATCTCAGGATTAACCTCCGAACAGGCAAAAGAATATCTTTTGAAAACTGTTGAAGAAGAAGTAAAACATGATACTGCTATTATGATTAAAGAAGCAGATAGCAGAGCAAAAGAGGAATGCGAAAAAAAGGCAAGAGAATATGTTGTCACAGCTATTCAGAAGTGTGCGGCAGATCATGTTGCAGAAACTACAATTTCTGTCGTGCAGCTGCCGAATGATGAGATGAAGGGTCGTATTATAGGACGTGAAGGTCGTAATATCCGTACTCTTGAGACATTGACAGGTGTTGAGCTCATCATTGATGATACTCCTGAAGCTGTTATATTATCAGGCTTTGATCCAATTAAGAGAGAGGTTGCAAGAATAGCTCTTGAAAAATTGATTGTAGATGGTCGTATTCATCCAGCCCGTATTGAGGAAATGGTTGAAAAAGCTCAAAAAGAGGTTGAAACATTAATTCGTGAGGAAGGTGAAGCCGCTGTCCTTGAAGTTGGTGTTCATGGTATTCATCCTGAACTTATTAAGTTGTTGGGACGTATGAAGTTCCGTACAAGTTATGGTCAGAATGCTTTGAAACATTCAATTGAAGTTGCACAGCTTTCAGGTTTATTAGCAGGCGAGCTTGGCTTGGATATCAAGACAGCCAAGAGAGCAGGCTTATTGCATGACATTGGTAAGTCAATTGACCATGAAGTTGAAGGCTCACATATTCAGATTGGTACAGATCTTTGTAAGAAGTATAAGGAGTCACCAATTGTAATTAATGCTGTGGAAGCTCATCATGGTGACGTTGAACCCCAATCACTTATTGCTTGTATTGTTCAGGCAGCGGATACTATTTCAGCTGCAAGACCTGGTGCAAGAAGAGAGACGTTAGAAACTTATACAAACAGATTGAAACAGTTAGAAGATATTGCTAATTCCTTTAAGGGAGTTGATAAATCTTTTGCTATTCAGGCAGGCAGAGAGATTCGAGTAATGGTAGTTCCTGAGGTAATCAGTGACGCAGATATGGTATTACTTGCCCGTGATATTTCAAAGCAGATTGAACAAGAGCTTTCATATCCGGGACAGATTAAGGTAAATCTTATAAGAGAGTCAAGAGTTACCGATTACGCAAAATAGTGCTATGAGATTTAATAAAGTAGGGAAAGTATTGAGAATGTATAGTTTTCAAGACTTTCCCTATTTTTATTTAATTTTATACTGGATTATACAGC
>CAYOHM010000073.1:0-10081 GCA_964403785.1 uncultured Alistipes sp. | reverse complement strand
CTGATATTCCTAATGAGCCTGTCAGCAGCAGTAATGGCAGCGACCACAGTAAGTGGAGGCAGACGCAGAAAAGTCCTTCGCTAAAAATATTTAAAAATAATAGCAGTGCCAACGGATGTGAAAGCATCGCGGGGCGCTGCTATTTTTATACATAAAACGGCGCATTTGTTGACATTAAATGTAAATTTATATATAATTGTAGATAATTATGTTCCAAGGGAGAAATTACTATTGAAGATTCAGAAAATTTGTAAGAAAATTCTATCTTTTGTTTGTATTATAACCGTAGGAATCGGATTTTGCGGTCAGAATGTACCGTTTTCCTATGGAGAGGTTTATGCGGAAAATCTGACGGGTAAAATAAATGCCGACCTTGTCAATGTGCGCATCGGAGCAGGGACGAGCTATGAATATTTAAGAAAAGCGTCGGGGGATAAAATCCAGCTTAACAGAAACCATGAGGTTGAAATTTTAAATTCTGTCGAAGCCTCTGACGGTGCCCGCTGGTATGAGGTAAGCTTTTATTTTGAGGGCGCAAATTACACCGGATATGTGTTTGGTGATTATGTAAATATTGTTAAAAATGTTGACTATGTAGAGGATGCGGATTTTGAGAGCTATCTGAGTGAGCAGGGTTTTCCTGAAAGCTATAAGGATGCACTCAGAGCCCTTCATGCACAATACCCAAAGTGGAAATTTGTCGCAGACCATTTGAATTATGATTTTGAAACTGCACTTGACAATCAAAGCCTCATCGGACGAAGCCTTGTTCCAAGTACGTCAATCAGCTCATGGAAGTCAACCGAGCAGAGTGCATATAATTATTCCACAGGTACATGGTATGGCTTTGACGGAGCGTCATGGGTGGCTGCCTCAAAGGATATAATTGCCTACTGTATGGACCCGAGGAATTTTTTGGATAGCAGCTCCATATTCCAGTTTGAAAAATTAGCCTTTGACGAGGACGTACATTCAGTTGATGGCGTTGATGCAATTATAAAGAATACTTTTATGGAGAACAGCACCGTTTCGGATGATTTGGGAGGCACGCTTACATACTCGCAGGCTATATTTTATGCGGCTCAGACCACGGGTGTCAGTCCATATCACCTTGCCTCCAGAATCCTTCAGGAGATGGGTACAAATGGAGGCTCGGGAAGCATTTCAGGCGCTGTTTCAGGCTATGAGGGTCTTTACAACTACTTCAATCAGGGAGCCTATGCACATGACGGAAGAAGCGCCATTATAAACGGACTTATTTATGCTAAGAGCGAAGGCTGGACGTCAAGACTTAAGGCAATTGTCGGAGGCGCTGAATATATCGGCAAATCCTACATCAATATAGGTCAGAATACACTATATTATGAAAAATTTGATTATGTGGGAACTCCGTATACTCATCAGTATATGACAAATATCCTTGCACCGTACAGCGAATCCGCTAATGTTGCCAAAGGATACTCGGAAGAAATGAGACAGGAGCTTGCACTTGTCTTTATAATACCGGTATATGAGAATATGCCTGAAACGGTATGTGCAAAGCCGACAGGAAACGGAAGTCCGAATAATATTCTGACAAGCCTTTCTGTTGAGGGCTATACGCTGACGCCGACCTTTAATGAATATGTTTATTCATATGACCTTATTGTAGGTGAAGATATTAATGAGATTAACATTTTAGCCGCTGCTCTGGATAAGAGTGCCCAGGTAAGCGGAGCCGGAAAGGTATCGGTTGTATCGGGAGATAACTCCGTGACGATAAGCGTTAAGGCTGCAAACGGTGATATCAGAAATTATACAATCAATGTTTACCGTACGCAGACGTCAGGTGTAGTTTCAAACGGACAGGAAAATGCGCCGGCTGATGGCAATAATACCGACGCAACAACGGATACGGATGACGCCAGAATAGTAATAGAACAGCTTCACAGCGATTATACGATTGATGATACCAACAACTATATTTCGGGAATCGAGCCGGGAAGTGCAGCGGTGAATATTATCAACGGTATAGATGCCGGCAGCGGCAGTATTTATATTCTTGATGCGAATGGCAGTGTGAATACAGGAAATGTCGCCACAGGAAACCAGCTCATATATATTGACAGTGAGGGCAATGAGGCGGCAAGATATACCTTTGTAATTTATGGTGATGTTGACGGAGATGCAGAGGTGACAAGCCTTGACCTTTTATTAATCAAGAGACATATCGTTGATGCAAGCAGGCTCACGGGTGCTTATCTTGAGGCGGCAGATACGGACAGAAATAAAGACGGTGTCACAAGTATTGACCTCTTATATACAAAAAGACATGTACTTTCAATAAATAAAATAAAGCAGTAAAGGGGCATATAAATGAAAATCAAAAAACACTTTTTGCCGGTATTGGTATGTTGTTTTATATTGTTTGCATTTACGGGAAAGGTTTATGCACAGGATTCGGTAAATATTGAGGTTGAAAGCACGCAGGCTACTGTGGATAATGAAGTATCGGTGACTCTATCGTTAAGCGGTAATTCAGGAAATATAGAAATGGTGGATTTGTGGATTGAATATGATGCCTCAATCCTTACTCCCGTGTCGGGCTTTGACCAGGGCGGCGGCGGAAAGATTCGTATTCTTTCGACAAGCGGTGCGGCAACTTACACAGTTAAATTTAATGCAGTGGCAGCGGGTGAATCAACGGTGGCTGTTCTTGCTTCGCAGAGTATAGTAAGCACACCTGATTCTGAACAGAACAGGGCACAGATAACGGCAAGTGAAGGCAAGGTTACGGTAAAGGGAACTGTAAAGCAGTCAGCGGTGAACACTCTTTCCTCCTTAAGTGTAAGTCCCGGAACGCTTGAACCTGCATTTTCAAAGGATACAACAACATATAACATTACATTAACTGAAAGCTGCACGAAGCTGACAGTAAGTGCAGTACCGGAGGATTCAAAGGCAAAGGTTTCTGTTACAGGTGCGTCAATGGACCCGGGAAATAATGTGACTAGAGTAACCGTGACCGCAGAAAATGGTGACACGAAGGTTTACACAATATATACAAAGGTGCCGGAAACGGCGACTACGAAGGCCGATGAAAATACCGAGGTGATAATTGAAGTAAATGGCACTAAATACAAGGTATTAAATAAATTTGATGAAACGCTTTTGCCTGAGGGCTATGAACAGAATGATTATCTGTATCAGAAAAATACGATTTCCATAGGCAGGGGTTTGTCTAACGGACAGATTATTTTCTGTGTAACAGACGCATCAGGTGAAGCTTCAGAGCCTTTTTTTGTATTATATAACGAACAGAACGGAAGTTTTTCAACACTTAATCTAATAACCTCCAAGTCAGCTACATATACTGTAATTGATGTAATATCCGTGGATGGCGTGGATATTCCGGACGGCTATGTGGAAAGCGTTTATAAAATAAATAATGTTGATTACAGGGTTTTTGTCGAGGAAGGTGTGGAAAATCCGGAATCATTTTTGATTTACTGCGCTAATCTTTCAGGTAATCAGGACTGGTATCGGTATGATACGGCCGAGGGAACAATGCAGAGGGCTTTCCTTGTCACGGATGAAGCTGTGCAGGAAACAACGGCTGACACAGATGCTTCACAAGCTGAGCAGGCTTCTGTTGACAGCGAGCTTGCTGCTGAAAATGAAAAGCTTCAGAACCAGTATGATGATTATGTAAAAAAATCAAAGCTTGCGCTCACACTTATGGCAGTTTTGCTGGCAGCCATAGTTTTGGTGGTTGCAGTATTTATCGTAAAATCATTTGCAGATTCTCATGATGAGCTTGAGGAGTACGAAGAGCCGGAAGAATATGAGGATGAGGATGAAGATGATGACGAAGACGAAAATGATGACGAAGACGATGATGATGACGACAATTAATATGACTTGTTAGACAAATATGTGGGAGGAAGATTGTATGCTGTGCGACATTTGTAATAAAAATGAAGCAACTGTTCATTATACTGAGGTTATAAATGGTGTAAAAAATGAAAGACATTTGTGCAGTGAGTGTATGAAGGAAATGGATAATGGACTCGAGGGCGAATTTCCATTTGCAAAGCTCATTAAGGGAATACTTTCGGCACATTTGGCATCAAGTCAGGAAAATACGGCGGCATTGCAATTAAAGTGTAATAAATGCGGAATGACTTATCAGCAGTTTGCAAAGGTTGGCAAATTTGGATGTGCAGAGTGTTACAGCGTATTTGGTCCGTTGATTTTGGATAACATAAAAAGAATACAGGGAAGCAGTACACATACAGGAAAGAAATATAAAAGAGCTGATGATAATAACGATATAGCCGGACTTTTTGAGGAAAGCAGCACGGATAAAAATAATGTACCTGCGGATAAGAATATAGCAATCCTTCAAAATAAACTAAAAAAAGCGGTGGCGGACGAGGATTTTGAAGAAGCAGCCAGACTTAGAGATGAGATAAAAGGTTTAAAAGAGGTAGAAAAGCATGCTTAGATGGTTTGAAGAGGACGGTGTCAGGGATGATGTGGTTATTTGCAGCAGAATCCGTCTGGCAAGAAATATAAGCACATATCCGTTTTCAACCTGTATTACTTCTGAACAGACAGACAGAATGTTGTCGCAGGCAGGCAAGGTCATTCTCAAGCTTCCTGCAATTTCAGGATACAGGGATTATATTTTGGAGGAGCTAGATGTTACACAAAGGGAAGCACTTGCTGAGCGTAATGTTATAAGCAGGTATTTGACGAAACAGGATAAGGCAATGTTTTTTGTCTCGGAGGATGAGAAAAACACGGTTATGCTTAATGAAGAGGATCATATAAGGATACAGTGTATAGAGTCGGGTATGAATTTACATTCTGCATTTGAAAGAGCAGATAAAATGGATGATTTAATCGGAAATAAATTAAACTATGCTTATGATGATAACTTTGGATATCTGACAGCCTGCCCGTCGAATGTCGGAACCGGTATGAAAGCATCCTTTATGATGCATCTTCCTGCGCTTGGAAACTCAAAAAAGATACAGGATTTGATATCGGAGGTCGGACATTTCGGTGTCAATATGAAGGGTTTATACGGTGAGGACGGAAGCGGCTGCGGACATATTTACCAGATATCCAATCAGAAAACGCTGGGTCAGACTGAGGAGGAAATAATAACCAATCTTGAAAACATTGCAAGGCAGATTGCAGATCAGGAGAATAAATGCAGAAGACAGGTTGTTAAAAATGACAGAAGTAAACTTGAGGATGAAATATACAAGTCATATGGTATTTTAAAATATTCGAGAAGACTTAAATTCAGAGATGCCATGCTTTTCCTGTCGGAGATAAGACTGGGGTTAGCGCTTGGAATTATCGAGTTTCAGGATAATGCTGATTTTATGGTTTACCAATTAATCATTGGAAGCCAGCCGGCTAATTTGAAATTAATTGCCAAGGAAGAAGTGTCTGAAGATGAACTGGACGAGTTAAGAGCAGGCTTCATTCGTGAGAATCTGCCATTAATCAATTAGAAAGGATTCGTAATATGCAGAACAGATTTACAGCTAAGGCAGACGAGGCACTTAAATGCGCATCGCTAATAGCCAAAAAACTTGGACATGGATATGTCGGAACAGAACATATATTAATAGGACTGCTGGACGCCGGGGATAATGTAGCAGCGTCAGTGTTATTAAATCATGGGGTCGAGCAAAGCCATCTTGAAGAATTGGTGGAACAGCTCATTGTCCCTGAATCGACCGTAAATGTGGTTGACCCGGAAACGTATACGCCACGGGCAAAGAAGGTGCTGCTGGGGGCATCCAAGGAGTCAGTGCGGTTTAAATCAAAGCTTATCGGGACGGAGCATCTTCTTATTGCGATAATTAAGGAGTATGACTGCGTGGCTTACAGACTTTTGAATGGAATGGGTATAAATATTCAGAAGTTATATATTGATTTACTGGTTGCAATGGGCGAGGACGGAAATATCTACAAAGAGGATTTTCAGAACGGAAAGCCAAGAGGGAATCAGGCGAGGTCAGCAACACCGACACTGGAGCAGTACAGCAGGGACCTTACTGCACTGGCAAGGGACGGGCATCTTGACCCGGTGATTGGAAGAACGGATGAAATTCAGAGAGTTATCCAGATACTAAGCAGACGTACCAAGAATAATCCTTGTCTTATAGGAGAGCCGGGAGTTGGAAAAACAGCTATTGCCGAAGGACTGGCAATTAAGATTGTGGAAGGCAACGTGCCGGATGTAATAAAGGATAAACGTGTTGTAACACTGGACCTTTCCGGAATGATTGCAGGTTCAAAATATCGTGGCGAATTTGAGGAAAGAATAAAGAGGGTTATATCGGAAGTAAGAAATGCAGGAAATGTTTTGCTGTTTCTTGACGAGCTCCACACAATCATTGGTGCAGGCGGAGCTGAAGGGGCAATGGATGCCTCCAATATATTAAAGCCATCTCTTTCGCGTGGGGAAATACAGCTTATAGGCGCGACTACTCTTGAGGAGTACAGGAAATATATAGAAAAGGATGCGGCGCTTGAACGCAGATTTCAGCCTGTGAGGGTTGAAGAACCGAGCAAAGAGGAAACCATAGAAATATTAAAGGGCTTAAGGAATAAATACGAGGAGCATCATAATCTTAAGATTTCTGATGATGCAATTGATGCAGCGGTAAATTTGTCAATCAGGTATATTAATGACAGATTTTTACCTGATAAAGCGATTGATTTGATGGATGAGGCTTCAGCAAAAGCCAGACTTGGCAGCTATGACAAGCCGGACAGCATAACAAAGCTTGAAAATGAAATAGAGGAGCTTAATCTTAAGAAGGAAGAGGCAATTAAGAATGAAGCTTACGAAGAAGCCGGCGAAATTAAAAAGAAGCAGCAGAAAAAGAGAGAAAAACTTGAAAAGCTTAATCTGCAGTGGGAGGAGTCAAAGTCAGCCAATGATATAGTTGTTACGCAGGAAGATATTGCTGACGTGGTTTCACTCTGGACAAAGATACCTGTGAAAAAACTTGCAATAGAAGAATCCGAAAGACTGATGAAGCTTGAAGCCACCCTGCACCAGAGAGTGATAGGACAGGAAGAGGCTGTCAGTGCGGTTGCAAAGGCTATGAGAAGGGGCAGGGTAGGACTTAAGGACCCTAAAAGACCGATTGGCTCCTTCCTGTTCCTCGGTCCGACGGGTGTAGGAAAGACAGAGCTTTCAAAGGCACTTGCAGATGCAATGTTCGGAAATGAGGCGGCACTGATAAGGGTTGATATGTCTGAATACATGGAAAAACACAGTGTTTCCAAAATGATTGGTTCGCCTCCGGGATATGTAGGCTATGAGGAGGGCGGACAGCTAAGCGAGAAGGTTCGCCGTAATCCGTATTCGGTAATTCTGTTTGATGAGATAGAAAAAGCTCATCCTGATGTATTCAATATCCTGCTTCAGGTATTGGATGACGGACATATTACAGATTCGACGGGACGGGTTGTTGACTTTAAAAATACCGTTATCATAATGACATCAAATGCAGGCGCCCAGAATATTGTCGCACCTAAAACCTTAGGCTTTGCCGGAAGTACGGATGATAAACAAAATTATGAGGCAATGAAGGAAAAGGTTATGGATGAGGTTAAGCATATCTTCAGACCTGAGTTCATAAACAGGATTGATGAAATCATTGTTTTCCATATGCTTAATAAAGATAATATGTCAGATATTGTTGACATTATGATAGAAAATATTAACCGAAGATTAAGTGAACAGATGAATATAACAATATCACTTGATGAAGCAGCTAAAAAATTTATTATCGATGACGGCTATGACGCAAAATATGGCGCACGTCCGCTTAGAAGAACCATTCAGAGTAAGATAGAGGATGCGCTCGCGGAAAGAATTTTGGATGGAAGCATAAAAACAACGGCGAATACTGTATCTGGCAAGAAGAAAGCTCCACTAAATGTAGTAGTGACCTGTGCTGACAAGAAAATAGACTTTTTTGTGAAAAATGCGAAAAATACTGGAAAAATGTCATAAATTATAGTATGATATAGACAAGGACTGATAGCAGTTTAAAGTACAGGAGGGTGAGATATGGCAGTGGTAAATGAATTAATACGTTCTGAGGCGGATGGAACTATTAGTTTTGGAAATTACTTACTTGAGACTAAGTCAAAATTATCAGATTTTGAGCATAATGGAGATTTATATAAGGTAAAAACCTTTAAAGAAATAACAAAGCTTGAACGTAACGGTATGTTTGTTTATGAGTCAGTACCGGGTACGGCTGTTAATAAAATGGAGGTTACTGATAAGCACATAGGTTTTTTGGTTGAAGGCAGCGAGGATGCTCAGATTACACTGGAGCTTGAGCCGGAATGTGAGTATAGGGTGAGCATTAATGATAACGTAACTGACGCAATTAAGACTAACCTTAGTGGTAAGCTGGTTCTTAGTGTGGAACTTTCAGAGGGTAATGCAGCAGCTGTTAAAGTAGAAAAGCTATAGATTTTCATTGGTAATTTGGTTAATGGCATATGCTTAAGAGGCATATGCCATTTTTGGTACTAGAAAGTAAATTGAGGATTGGAATATGGCAAAGGGAAAATCAAGTTTATTTTTTTGCAAGGAATGTGGATATGAATCGGCGAAATGGTTTGGGCAATGTCCGGGCTGCAGGGAATGGAATACATTTGTCGAAGAACCGGTCATAAAGGATGCATCCGGCAAAAAGAAGGCAGTTAATTTAACACAAGCTCCGGTTACGCTGTCGGAGATAGCTATTGAGAAGGAGGACAGGCTTAGCAGCGGCATAGGTGAACTGGACAGAGTGCTTGGCGGAGGAATTATTAAAGGCTCGCTTGTGCTTGTCGGAGGTGACCCGGGAATAGGCAAATCAACTATTCTCATTCAAATGTGCCGTCATGTAGCTAATGCAGGCCACAAGGTATTGTATATCTCAGGTGAGGAGTCACTTAAACAAATAAAGCTGAGAGCTGAAAGAATCGGGGAGTTTAGTTCAAATCTTTCCTTGCTGTGCGAAACAAATCTTGACAACGTAGAAATTACATTAAAGAAATATTTGCCGGAGGTTGTAATAATTGATTCGATTCAGACAATGTATAGGGATGAAATAGGCTCTGCGCCCGGAAGCGTTAGTCAGGTGAGAGAATCGACATCAGTGCTTATGCAGCTCGCAAAGGGACTTGGAATTTCTATTTTTATTGTCGGACATGTTACCAAGGAGGGTGTTGTGGCAGGCCCGAGGGTGCTTGAACATATGGTGGATACGGTGCTTTATTTTGAGGGTGACCGTCAGGAGTCATATAGAATTTTGAGGTCAGTTAAGAACCGATTTGGCTCTACAAATGAAATCGGTGTATTTGAAATGCGTGAAAACGGACTTGCGGAGGTCTTAAATGCCTCCGAGTATATGTTAAGTGGAAGACCGGAGGATGCGTCCGGCTCGGTTGCAGCATGCCTTATAGAAGGCACACGGCCTATTATGGTTGAAATTCAGGCGCTTATTTGCAAAACTTATTTTAATCTGCCAAGAAGAACGGCTGTCGGGACAGATCCTAACAGGGTCAATTTACTTATGGCGGTGCTTGAAAAGAGGCTTGGTCTTAGACTTTCAGAGTGTGATGCGTATATTAACATAGCGGGAGGACTTAGGATTAGTGAACCGGCGCTGGACCTTGGAATAGTGCTTGCAATCCTTTCTAACTATAAAAACAAGCAGATTGGAAATATGACGGTTGCATTCGGTGAGGTTGGCCTTGCAGGCGAGGTGAGGGCGGTAAGCCAGGTGGAGGCAAGAACAATGGAGGCGATTAAGCTGGGCTTTGAAAGATGTATCGTTCCTGAGGTAAGTATGCCTGCATTGAGTAAATTAAATAACAGGATAGAACTTGTTCCTGTAAAAAGTGTAAATGACCTTATAATTAAGGTTTTGTAAGCCTTGCAAATTAATGAAAATCGTTTTGGAAAACTTTTTTGCAAAAAATTGCAAAATTTTGCAAAAAAGTTGTTGACTTCATTTCGATGAAGTGATATTATAAACAAGCTGACCCAAGCGGTCAG
>CAYOHM010000072.1:0-10217 GCA_964403785.1 uncultured Alistipes sp. | reverse complement strand
GAGTCGCGCAAGAACGAGATGATGAATAACTTCCTTAAGGCAGGACTTCAGGACCTTTGTGTGTCAAGGACATCCTTTAAGTGGGGTATTCCGGTAGATTTTGATGACAAGCATGTTGTATATGTATGGGTTGATGCACTTTCAAATTATATAACCGGTATCGGATATGACGCGGACGGAAACAGTTCAGAGCAGTACAAGAAGTTCTGGCCGGCAGACCTTCACCTGATTGGAAAGGATATTTTAAGATTCCACACTATTTACTGGCCGATTATGCTTATGGCACTTGGTGAGCCGCTGCCAAAGCAGGTGTTCGGACATCCATGGCTTTTGCAGGGTGACGGCAAGATGAGTAAGTCCAAGGGAAATGTTATTTATGCAGATGACCTTGTTGATTTATTCGGAGTTGATGCAGTCCGTTACTTTGTACTTCATGAGATGCCGTTTGAAAATGATGGCGTTATCACCTGGGAGCTTTTGGTTGAACGTATGAATTCAGAGCTTGCCAATACCTTGGGTAATCTCGTAAAACGTACTATTTCGATGAGCAACCAGTACAATGCAGGAATTGTGACAAATACAAATGACAGCGCACAGCAGGAGGACATAGATGCTGACCTTAAGGGAACTGCCATAAGGACTAAGGCGGCAGTTGAAGCCAAGATGGAGGAGCTTCGTGTAGCGGATGCAATGACGGAGATTTTTAATCTCTTCAAGCGCTGCAACAAGTATATAGATGAAACAATGCCGTGGGTGCTTGCAAAGGATGAGAGCAAGAAGTCACGTCTTGATACTGTACTTTACAATTTAATCGAGGGTATTTATATAGGCGTGTCACTTTTGGAGCCGTTTATGCCTGAGACAACACAGCGTGTGTTATCACAGCTCATGGTAGGTAAAAGAGAATACGATACACTGGATAAATTTGGCCTGTATCCGAGTGGCAATAAGCTTACGGATGCTCCGCAGACACTCTTTGAGCGTATTAAGCTTGATGATGTTATGGAGAAGGTTGCCTTGATTCAGGAGGCACAGAGAAAGGCTAACGGTACGCAGGAGGAAGCTAAGGAACCGGTTATGGAGGTTGAGCACAGGGAGCAGATTTCCATTGACGATTTTGCCAAGGTACAGCTTCAGATAGGCGTAGTTTTAGAATGTGAGGAAGTGAAGAAGTCCAAGAAGCTTCTTTGCTCAAAGGTGCAGATAGGAAATGAAGTAAGGCAGATTGTTTCCGGAATTAAGCTTCACTATTCGGCTGCGGATATGGTAGGCAGGAAGGTTGTAGTTGTAACTAACTTGAAGCCTGCAGTGATTGCAGGTATAGAGTCACAGGGAATGCTCCTTTGTGCTGAGGATGAGAAGGGTAATCTGTCACTTCTTACCTCTGATAAGGAAATGCCGTCAGGAGCTCCTATTGCATAGTAATAGTAAGAGGGTAAAATGAGTAACGATACTAAATATGAAATAAATATGACTCAGGGACCGCTTGCAGGAAAAATAATCCTGTATGCGGTTCCGCTTATGTTGTCAAGTATTCTCCAGCTGCTTTTTAATGCGGTGGATACCATTGTTGTAGGAAGGTATTGCGGAAGCGAATCCTTGGCAGCGGTCGGTTCTACAAGTTCGCTTGTAAATCTTTTGATGAATCTGTTTATAGGACTCTCGGTTGGAACAAATGTGCTGGTCGCAAGATATTACGGCGCAGGTAAAAAGGACGATATAAACGATACGGTGCATACGGCTATTTTGTCCAGCGTTATATGTGGCATTATACTTGCTGTTGTCGGTATAATTTTTGCAAAGCCGCTTCTCGTTTTAATGTCTTCGCCGGAAAATGTAATTGATTTATCGGCATTATATCTTAGAATTTATTTTATAGGTATGCCCGTTACACTGCTGTATAATTTCGGCAGTGCCATTTTAAGAGCAATCGGTGACACAAGAAGACCGCTGTATTATCTGGTGATAGCAGGTATATTAAATGTGGGACTCAATCTCATATTTGTACTGGTTTTTGATATGGGTGTTGCAGGCGTAGCGTGGGCTACAATAATTTCGCAGACAGTATCGGCAGTACTTGTCGTAATATGCCTTATGAGGATGCAGGGTGCATTTAAGCTCGAGATAAGAAAGCTTAGAATTAATAAGGATAAGTTCCTAGCAATGCTAAGGTTCGGGCTGCCTGCAGGACTTCAGGGTACGCTGTTCTCCTTGTCAAATGTTATTATCCAGTCCACGGTTAATTCCTTTGGCTCGGTTGTTATGGCGGGAAATGCAGCAGCGGCAAATCTTGAGGGCTTTGTTTACGTGGCAATGAATGCCTTCCATTATACGGCACTCAGCTTTGTAAGCCAGAATTTTGGTGCGGGCAAAAAAGAAAGAATCAATAAAGTAGTGTTCCTTTGTATGGGATTTGTAACAGCGGTGGGACTTTTGCTTGGAAATGTTTTTTACTTTTTCGGACATCAGCTGCTTTCAATTTACAGCAGCGACCCAGAGGTAATAAACTATGGAATTATCAGAATGTCCTATATCTGTGTTACATATTTCTTGTGCGGGCTTATGGACACGATGGTGGGTTCGCTAAGGGGACTCGGATATTCGGTAATGCCGATGATAGTGTCACTTATCGGAGCCTGCCTGCTCAGGATTGTCTGGATAAATACGGTATTTAGGCTAAGTCCGACGCTTCAGATGCTTTATGTTTCCTACCCTATTTCATGGGCATTGACCTTTATGGTTCATGTTATCTGTTATATTGTTGTAAGGAAACGTATGGACAAAATCCAATAATACGGGAGGAACTTTATGATTTTTGAATCCCATGCACATTATGATGATGATAAATTTAATGAGGACGGGGACGCGCTTTTAAAAAGCCTTCCCGAAAACGGAATAGAAGCTGTAATGAACATAGGTTCAAGTGTTGACTCCTGCAAACGCACTGTGCGGCTGGCTGCTGAATATGATTTTGTCTATGCAGCTCTGGGTTTTCATCCTGAGGAGTTATGTGAGGTGAGCGAGGATGATTACATATGGCTTGCCAATGAACTAAAAACAAATCCGAAGGTTAAAGCTGTGGGTGAAATCGGGCTGGATTATTACTGGGATACAGTTCCGAAAAATGTTCAGAAAAGCTGGTTTGAAAGGCAGATAGAGCTTTCGCGTGAAAATAATCTGCCGATGGTGATTCACTCACGTGATGCTGCAAAAGACACCTACGATATGATGTCCGCACTTAAATGCGGAGAAATAGGCGGAGTTATCCACTGTTTTTCGTATTCTAAGGAGGAGGCAGCAAGATACCTTGACATGGGTTTTTACATCGGAATAGGCGGTGTAGTTACCTTTAAGAACGGTAAAAAAATGAAGGAGGTCGCAGAATATACACCTTTGGATAGAATTTTGCTCGAAACGGACAGTCCGTATCTTGCACCTGAGCCAAACCGGGGGAAAAGAAATACCTCCTTAAACCTGCCTTATATCGCACAGGCTATTGCACAAATCAAGGGTGTGACCTATGATGAGGTTGTGAATATTACAAACGAAAATGCCCGTAAAATGTATAGGTGTGCAAGGACATCAGCGTAAAAATCTCAAAGGAGGGATTGTTAAACAGATATGCATTTAGCCAATCCAACAAATACATTAGCCGTAATCAACAGGTATAATTTTGCTTTCCAAAAGAAATTCGGTCAAAATTTTCTTATTGATGAAAACGTAGTAGAAAAAATAGTAAGACAGGCAGGTGTCACCGGCGAGGATTTTGTACTTGAAATAGGTCCCGGAATCGGGACAATGACGCAGATTTTATGTGAAAATGCGCGTGAGGTGGTTGCTGTCGAAATCGATAAAAACCTCATTCCTATTTTGCAGGATACTCTCTCTGAGTATAGTAATGTATCCGTAATCAATGATGACATCTTAAAGGTTGATATAAATGAGCTGGCACAGGTGAAGAACGGAGGCAGACCGATTAAGGTGGTGGCGAATCTGCCGTATTATATTACAACCCCTATTATTATGGGACTTTTTGAGAGCAATGTGCCGATTGATTCGATAACGATTATGGTACAAAAAGAGGTTGCAGAGCGTATGCAGGAGGGACCTGGCTCAAAGGACTATGGTGCACTTTCACTTGCGGTTCAGTATTATGCAAAGCCCGAAGTTGTACTTACGGTTCCGGCTAGCTGTTTTATGCCAAGACCCAAGGTTGACTCCGCTGTAATAAGGCTTACCAGGCACGAGACTGCGCCTGTTCAAACCACTGATGCCTCGTTAATGTTTAAAATAATCAGGGCATCCTTTAACCAGAGGCGCAAGACCCTTGCAAATGCTCTTAATAACAGCCCTGAAATACATCTGCCAAAGCAGGTCATCACGGATGCCATTATGCAGCTGTGCGGCAATCCTTCAATAAGGGGGGAGGCACTCACACTGGAGGAATTTGCGAGGCTTAGCAGCATAATCAGCAGCAGGATGGAAAAATAAAATGTATTTTCAAACAAACTCCCGCATATACTTAATTGGACGAGTAATTCCAATAAGTGTATACAGGAGTTTTTTTATGATAGCTTATGACAGCAGGATTACATATTTTGATAAGTATTCGGAGGATACAAAGACAGGAAACTGCGGGTATGTCAGGACTCGTATTCGTGACGGTATCGGAACGCTGAGAATTGAGCTTGAAGAAAATGAGCTGAAGGCAGCAAATCCTGTTCAGGTGGGTTATTTTGTGTGGAGTGAGGACGAAGAAAATAAAATTTTTGCCTGTGCGTTCTGTGAAAAGAATGTACGGGAGGAAATGCCTTGGGTATTTGAGTTTAATCCGCAAAATATGGCTAAACTTGAGTATAATCAGATTTCGGGCATTGCAGTTAAATGTGACCGGAATTTATACCTTGCGGATTGGACAAAAAAATCCGGCATAAATCAAATAAACATAATAGAGTGGAAAAATACATTAAAGTTAGATAAGCAGCCACCCAAATGTGACAAATCCGGTAGTGCTGAAAGCACGAAAATTAATGATGCGAAAATTAATGACTGGAGGGAAATGTTCAAAAAGTATGACAGGGTGGAAAAATTCAGTGATGACCGTATATTTGATGTGGTTCAGATAGGATATGATGATTTGGAATATCTGCCGTGCGCTTGTGACGGATTGGTAAATAACAGCTTTCTGCTGCATGGACTTTTTAATTACGGACACATAATACTTGGAAAATATAAATGCAAAAAAAAGCATAAAGTGTATATGATAGGAATTCCGGGAATGGCGGATACAAGCGAAAAAAAGATGGCACCAATGTTTGGCTTTGAACAATTTAAACCGGTAAAAGCCTGTAAAAATGAAGAGGCAAATTTTGGGTACTGGTACAGGCTGTTTACCGATTGATAAGTGTATAGCGCAGGTGATCGGTCCATACGTTCCTCATAAGGACATAATCTGCCACAGTTCCGTCATATTCAAATCCACATTTTTGAGCAAGGGCTATTGATGCCTTGTTTTGTGGGTGGATATAGGCTTCAATTCTGTGAAGTCCCCAGTCCCTGCCGCCGACAGCGGTAAGGAAGCGCACGGCCTCAGTGGCATAGCCGAGCTTGAGATGCTCCTTGTGTATTTTGTATGCAATATTGCAGGAATCGAAGGCTCCCTTCATAATATTGCTGAAGTATACACAGCCGATAATGATGTTTGGCTGTGACTTTCTGTATATCCAGTAACGGGCACTTTTGCCGCGCAGAAAACTTTCATATTCCAGCCTGCACATAGCCTCCTGATACTCCAATGTATAAAAATTAGAAGGCTTATCAGGCTCAAAAGGCTCAAATAATTCACGGTTAATATAGTAAAAGTTAAGAATCTGGACGGCAGACTCCGGCGGCAGGATTCTATATATAAGATTTTCCGATTCATAGGTGTACAGCATATTTATACTCCTTTTGACACATTGGAAAGTATAGTATAAAATATAACAAATAAGCAGAATATATGCAATAAACTCAGGAAAATAATCGGGTGGTTTTATTGATAATGAAGTACACACAAGCAGAAAAATATATGAAGGAAGCCATAAAACAGGCTAAAAAAGCGTGGAAGTATGAAGAGGTGCCGATAGGCTGCGTAATTGTCTATGACGGTAAAATAATAGGCCGCGGATATAACAGAAGAAATACGGATAAGAGTGCTCTGTCGCATGCCGAAATAATAGCAATCCGAAAGGCGAGCAGGGTTATCGGTGACTGGCGTCTTGAGGACTGCACAATGTATGTTACGCTTGAACCATGCCAGATGTGTGCGGGAGCAATCGTGCAGGCAAGGATTCCGAGGGTTGTCATAGGCAGTATGAACCCCAAAGCAGGGTGCTGCGGTTCGATTTTGAATCTTCTTGAGGAGGAGAGGTTCAATCATCAAGTGGAGGTTACAAGGGGAGTCTTGGACAGCGAATGTTCGCTCCTTTTGACGGATTTTTTTAAGGAGCTGCGCAGAAAGAAGGAGCTTGACAAAAAAGCCAAAAGCAACTATACTTTCACTACACTGTAATTAAATATGTTTATAAGACTTCCGCGCAACCGGGGAGATAGCGGTGCCCTGTACCTGCAATCCGCTACAGCAGGGGTGATGGCGAGCAGAGGGCGTCTGTCTGCAGACAGCGCCTGATAAGTGGTGTTGACGTCTGGGTCTTGTGCAACGGAAATTCATGAATCATGTCAGGTCAGGAATGGAGCAGCATTAAGTGAAAGCTTTCGTGTGCCGCAAGGTCGCCTGGATCGAGCTAACTGTCAGGAAAGCGTTTGCGGACCGACATTCGAAGTAAGCTGCGCGGATTAAATTAAAGTTTAAGCCATGGCATCGTTTTCCATGGCTTTATTTAGTTTTAATTTCCGATAAAAAGGTGTATAATATGTGCAATTACATATAATTGTACATATTAATCAGGAGGTTTTGCTATGTTAAGGATAGGTATGCTTACAAGCGGCGGCGATTGCCAGAGTCTTAATGCAACTATGAGAGGCGTTGCAAAGACACTTTATGATGCTGTTGAGGACGTTGAGATAATCGGTATTGAAGACGGCTACAAGGGTCTTATATACGGAAATGCACATAAGCTAAAGCCAGGTGATTTTTCAGGTATTTTGGTTCAGGGCGGAACAATTATCGGCACATCAAGACAGCCCTTTAAGCTTATGAGGGTTCCGGATGAAAACGGAGTTGATAAGGTCAAGGCGATGAAGCAGAACTACAGGAAATGGGATTTGGACTGTCTTGTTATATTGGGCGGCAACGGCACGCATAAGACAGCGAATCTTCTTTCACAGGAGGGCCTTAACATAGTCACTCTTCCCAAGACAATCGATAATGACCTTTGGGGCACCGATATGACCTTTGGTTTTCAAAGTGCGGTAAACATTGCAGCCAATGTTATTGATAATATACACACAACAGCTTCTTCACACGGACGTGTGTTTATAGTAGAGATTATGGGGCATAAGGTGGGCTGGCTCACCCTTCATGCCGGTATTGCCAGCGGTGCGGATATCATACTTATACCGGAGATACCATATGATATGAACAGCATTTGTGAAGCATTAAGCAAGCGTACAAGGCAGGGGAAGAGATTTTCAATACTTGCCGTGGCTGAGGGAGCTATTTCCAAGGAAATGGCTGCACTTTCCAAGAAGGAGTTAAAGGAAAGGCTAAAGAACAGGGCATATCCATCAATTTCATATGAAATAGGTGCACAGATTAGTGAGAGGACGGGACAGGAGGTCAGGGTTACAATCCCGGGACATATGCAAAGGGGCGGAAGTCCATGTCCTTATGACAGAGTTCTTTCGTCAAGACTTGGTGCGGCTGCTGCACAGGATATTTTAAATGAGAATTATGGCTGCATGGTCGGAATAAGAAATAATGAGATTGTGAATGTACCGTTAAGTGAGGTGGCAGGCAAGCTTAAAATGGTGGACCCTGAAAGTTCAATTGTAAGGGAAGCCAAGGCATTGGGAATAAGCTTCGGCGATTAATATAGGTGGAAAGATGTCATACACAGCTTTATACAGAAAGTTCAGACCGGATAATTTTGATGATGTCAAGGGTCAGGACCATATTGTAACAACATTAAAAAATCAAATCATAAATAACAGAATCGGACATGCATACCTGTTTTGTGGAACGAGAGGCACGGGTAAGACTACAATAGCCAAAATTCTAGGCAAATCCGTCAACTGCGAAAATCCCGTCGACGGAAATCCCTGCGGCAGCTGTAAGAGCTGCAGGGCTATTGCAGCCGGTAATTCCATGAATCTCATAGAAATAGATGCGGCGTCCAATAACGGTGTCGATAATATCCGTGAAATTAAGGAGGAGGTTCAGTATTCTCCGGCGGAGGGCAAATATAAGGTCTATATAATAGACGAGGTTCATATGCTTTCAATAGGTGCTTTTAATGCATTATTAAAAACACTGGAGGAACCGCCGGCATATGTAATTTTCATTCTTGCGACTACGGAGGCACATAAAATCCCGATAACAATACTGTCAAGATGCCAGAGATATGATTTTAAGCGTATTTCGATTGACACTATTGCAAATAGGTTAAGTGAGCTTATGGCAATTGAAGGAATTAATGTTGAGGACAAAGCCATCCGCTATGTTGCAAAGGCTGCGGACGGGTCGCTTAGGGATGCACTTAGTCTTCTTGACCAATGTCTGGCTTTTTATATGGGTAAGGACCTTAAGTACGAAAATGTGCTGGAGGTTCTCGGTGCAGTTGATACACAGGTTTTCAGTGATCTTCTCTCCAAGGTATTGGACGGCGATACAACGGGCTGTATTTATGCTTTGGAGGAAATGGTTCTCTCCGGCAGGGATTTGACACAGTTTGTAGTGGATTTTACATGGTATATGAGAAATTTGCTGCTTGTAAAAACCTCGGATGTTACCGAGGATGTAATCGGTGTTTCCGGTGAAACCTTGTCGGATATGAAAAAAATGGCAGAAAATGTGCAGATGGAGGTACTTATGAGATATATCCGTATTTTCTCGGATTTATCAGGACAGATAAGGTATTCTGCACAAAAGCGAATTATGGTTGAGATGGCACTTATTAAGCTGACAAGACCATCAATGGAGGATGATTTCTCCTCTGTTTTGGATAGAATTAACCAATTAGAAAAAAAATTAGAAAATCAAACGTCTATCTCGCCGGAGATATTAAAACAGCTGCAGATAAACGCAGGAGCTGTCGGTATGGCGGCAGGAAATACTGCAGCAAAGGGGCCTCTTGTAAGGAAGGAGCCGATAAGAGCGTCACAGGAGGAAACTGCACAGATAGCGGGTATGTGGAAGGAAATTCTGGCAGCACTTTCCGAAATGAAAAGATCCGATATAAGTATGATGCTTGCCGGTACCAAGGCGCTCGTGGGTATGGGCGACAATGAGCTTGTTATTTCAGGCTGCAGTGTTATTGCAGCGGAATTTTGCAGCTCACAGGATTCTATTGAAGCCATATTGGACGCAGTTGAAAACAGATACCAAAAGAGGTTTGAACTGGATATAAAATTTATGACAGAAGAGGATGACGCGGAAAGTTTCGGATTTACAAATGCAGGACCGCAGTTTACAATGGAAGTAGAAACTATAGATAACGAGGAGGATTTTTAAAATGGCTAAGCATGGAGGTTTTCCGGGAGGAGCAATGCCGGGCAATATGAGTAATCTTATGAAGCAGGCTCAGAAAATGCAAAAGCAAATGGAGGAGAGCACCAAGGAGCTTGAGACAAAGGAGTTTACTGCTTCTGCAGGTGGCGGTGCTGTTGAGGTTACAGTCACCGGTAAGAAGGAGGTTACTAAGGTAAAGCTTGCACCTGAGGCAGTTGACCCGGATGATATAGAGATGCTTGAGGATATGATAGCAGCAGCAACCAATGAGGCGCTTCGCAAAATGGAGGAGGAGACACAGGCTTCCATGGCTAAGATTACAGGCGGATTCGGCGGAATGGGCGGCTTGTTCTAAGACTATAAACGCTTGGGTATTGTATGGATAGAGAAAAATCAAAACAGATAAGTGAGAAAATCGCAGAACTCATAATAACACAGGCACCCTATGTGGATTATTCACCCAAGGATGTGAAGAAGGCTTTAAAGTCATTTTCGGACGAGGATTTAAAACTCCTTAGAAGAAATGGGCTGTTATATGAGGACTTTGAAG
>CAYOHM010000071.1:0-10571 GCA_964403785.1 uncultured Alistipes sp. | reverse complement strand
GCACATGGTTCATACCCATGGTGTCGAGGGTTCAAGTCCCCCTCTCGCTACTTGTGAATCAGACCTCGAGTTACTCGGGGTCTTTTTTGATTTGTGTGCCAAGGTTTGACAAATTTTTCTTTCTGCATCGTATATAATGATGAAGCGAATGTGGAAGGAAGTTGATTTTGTTGAACAGTGAACTATATAATGACAAAATAAATCTTATAGTGCTTGAACTGATGAAGCACAGTATTATGGCAAGAAATGTACATACAGCGTATTTTTTTGACGGCAGGCTGCAGATAAAACTGCAGTTGTGTGCTTTGGGCAAGGGCTGTATAACAACAACTCAGGCTGCCCGAATAATATCCGGTGTTGCAGGCATAAAGCTTGAGGTTTCTGATAACAACAGGATAGTTTTAAACGGAAACTGGAATGATTATTTATTTGTTGAAAAGTGCCGATTTGAAGTTGTTTGGGGAGTGGCAAAAAAGTGCTATAATGATAACACCATATCCGGAGACAGTTATTTGGCGCACAGACTTAAGGATGGCAGGGTGGTTTTCGGACTTGCTGACGGAATGGGCTGTGGGACGGATGCAGGCAGGAACAGCATGATGGTGCTGGAATGTCTTGAAAATTCACTTACAAAGGGTTTTAGCGAGCAAATGGCAATAGAAAGTGCCAATATGCTTATGACAAAAGCGGGACAAGTGCCGTCAACGGTTGCGGTGGACTTGTGCGTTATAGATTTGTTTTTGGGGATTGCCGAATTTACCAAGCTTGGAGCAGCGGCGGCGTACATAAAAAGGGGCAGCATAATTGAAGTGATTTTGTCGGAAACTCTTCCCATCGGAGTTTTGGATTATGTGGATTTTGACAGCACCAGAAAAAAGCTTTATGGCGGTGATTACATAATTATGGTAAGTGACGGTGTGCTTGAAATGATGTCGGGAGTTAATAAGGAAAAGGCATTTGCTGCTCTGCTGCTTAAGGTCAAAGCACTGAATCCGACGGCAATGGCACAGGAAATTATTGATATTGTGACTGACAGGAGGGTTATTTGTGATGACCTGACTGTTATGGTTATCGGCATATATGAGTGAGCTTTGAAAAGGGTTTTATAATATGCAAAAAAAGATAAAAGCGTTAATTCAGAGGGAGAATTTAATACAAAAGGGTGATAAGGTGCTGGTCGGAGTTTCCGGCGGTGCTGATTCAGTGTGTCTTTTTGACATCCTGTATAACCTTTGTGATGAGCTTTCCTTCTCACTGACGGTTGTGCATATTAACCATATGATAAGGGGAGCAGAGGCGGATGCTGATGAAGCCTATGTGAGAAAATTATGCAGCGGGCGTGGAGTTGAATTTCACAGCTTTTGCGTGGATGTACCTCAAAAGGCGGAGAAATTAGGAATTTCTTCGGAGGAGGCAGGACGAATGGCGCGCTATGAAATTTTTAACAGCCTTGATGCTGATAAAATAGCTGTGGCACATCATATGAATGACCAGGCAGAAACGGTGCTTCATCATATTTTTCGTGGCAGCTCGATTGGCGGTGTCGGCGGAATGGATTATTCAAACGGCAAAATTATCCGGCCGCTTCTTGATGTCAGCAGAAATGAAATAGAAAAATATCTGGATGAGAGGAAAATTGATTTCTGTATTGACAGTACTAATCTGGAAAATGATTATACGCGCAATAAGCTGCGAAATGTTTTGATTCCATACGTGAAAGAAAATTTTAACAGCAATATAGTTCACACTCTGTGCGAGCTTGCACAGGACGCAAGAGAAACCGATGCTTTTATACATTCATATGCTCAAAAGGTTTTTGATGAGGTTTGCAGCATACCTTCGGACGATGCACAGAGGATAATTATTTCCAAAAAACTCCTTTCGGACAATGCGCAGGTGATTGTGCGGGAGGTTCTGATGATGGCTATGCAAAGGGTTTCCCATAAGCAGAAGGATATTACCAGAGCACATGTGGAGAGCCTTAAAAAGCTGCTGGAAGGACCTGTGTCAAAGACAGTAAGCCTTCCGTACAAAATGAGGGCATTTGCGGGTTATGATGCTATTACCATTGAAAGGACATATGAAAACGATTCAAATAGTGAATCAGTACAGAGGGATTATGAAATTAATATGGAGGTAATGCCTTATGAACAAAATTGGGAAAAAATTTCAAATGACTATACGAAAGTCTTTGATTATGATAAAATAAAAAATAATATTGTTATAAGGAAGCGTATGCCCGGTGACTATATTATCTTTGATGAGGCGGGACACAGGAAGCTTCTGAAGGAATATTTTATAAATGAAAAAGTACCACGCAGTGTAAGGGAGGAACTTCCGCTTGTCTGTGACGGCAGCCATGTTATGTGGATTGTGGGTTATCGGATGAGCGCGGCGTACAAGGCAGACAGAACTACCAAGCGGATATTGGTAGTTACGGTTCGGAGGAATAGAGATGGAATACGAGACAAATCATCAGATTGATGTTTTAATCACACAGGAGCAGATTGAAGCGAGGATAGATGAAATCGCAGAGCAGATTAATAAAGATTATGCAGGTAAATCAATCCGGCTTATCTGTGTGCTTCGCGGCGGAGTTTTTTTTATGACCCAGCTTGCAAAGAAAATTACTGTGCCGGTAACTATTGATTTTATGAGTGTTTCCAGCTATGGCAGCGCTACAAAATCAAGCGGCAATATTATTATGAAAAAGGACCTTTCCGAACCCATTGACGGCAAGAATGTTGTTGTGGTTGAGGATATTATTGATTCAGGTAGGACACTGAGCAATCTGCTGGAGCTTCTCAAGAAGAGAAGACCGTCCAGCTTAAAGCTGTGTACCCTGCTGGATAAACCGGACAGACGGGTAGTTGACGTGGCTGTGGACTATAACGGCTTTGTAATTCCGGATGAATTTGTTGTCGGATACGGACTGGACTATGACCAGCAGTACCGCAACCTTCCGTATATCGGAATAGTTAGACTTTAGGAGGACGATTTATGAGAAAATATGTAGTTAAGGGATTTGGAGTCTGCTACCTTATTATCCTGGCGCTGCTGCTTTTGTGGTTTGTTAACAGAAATGATGCATATAAGGAAGATAATTACTCTTATTTGGACTTTGTAAATGATGTTAGTGATAATAATGTTCAGGAGGTTGTCATTGACCAGAATGCTGAAGCGCCTACGGGTGCGGTCAACATTCTGCTTAAAAACGGCAGCGAGGAGCATATTTATGTTAGTGATGTCAATGAAACAGAAAAGCTGCTGCTGGAACATGAAATCATTTATCTGGTAAATGATGTTGAGAGAGAGAGCATACTCTTTACCACCATTATTCCGATTGGCTTTACCTTGATAATGCTTCTAATCCTTTTTAATTTTATGTCGCGCTCGTCAGGGGGCGGAGCTAATGCTAAAATGATGAATTTCGGCAGAAGCCGCGCAAAGCTTATGGATGAGTCGGCACGCAAGGTCAGGTTTGCCAATGTGGCAGGACTTAAGGAGGAAAAGGAAGAGCTTGAAGAAATAGTGGATTTTCTTAAGGAGCCGGGTAAATATACTGAGCTTGGTGCAAGAATTCCCAAGGGAGTTATCCTTACAGGTCCTCCGGGAACGGGTAAGACGCTTCTTGCAAAGGCTATTGCAGGCGAGGCGGGAGTGCCATTCTTCAGCATCTCCGGTTCGGATTTCGTTGAAATGTTTGTCGGCGTCGGTGCGTCGAGAGTTCGTGACCTTTTTGAAGATGCTAAAAGAAATGCCCCTTGTATTGTTTTCATAGATGAGATTGATGCAGTTGCAAGACGCCGTGGAACCGGTATGGGCGGCGGACATGATGAGCGCGAGCAGACGCTTAACCAGCTTCTTGTTGAAATGGATGGTTTTGGCGTAAATGAGGGAATTATTGTTATTGCAGCTACCAATCGTGTGGATATTCTCGACCCTGCGATATTAAGACCGGGACGATTTGACAGAAAGGTAGTTGTGGGACGTCCGGATGTTCAGGGAAGGAAAGAAATCCTTGAGGTTCATTCCAAGAATAAACCGCTGGCAGATGATGTGGACCTTGCCAAGGTTGCTCAGACAACTGCGGGCTTTACCGGAGCCGATTTGGAGAATCTGCTTAATGAAGCGGCAATTTATGCTGCAAAGAATAAAAAACCTTACATAACCCAGGCTGATATTGAGGAGTCCTTTGTCAAGGTGGGAATCGGCACCGAAAAGAAGAGCAGGGTTATCTCTGACAAGGAAAAGAGAATTACGGCTTACCACGAAGCCGGACACGCCATACTCTTCCATTTGCTTCCTGATGTCGGACCTGTACATACAATTTCAGTTATTCCGACCGGTACGGGAGCAGCCGGATATACAATGCCTCTTCCTGAAAAGGATGAAATGTTTAATACAAAGGGCAAGATGCTCCAGAATATTATTGTAAGTCTTGGCGGAAGAATTGCAGAGGAGCTTATATTTGATGACGTAACCACGGGAGCGTCACAGGATATCAAACAGGCGACCGAAACTGCCAGACAGATGATTACAAAGTATGGATTTTCGGAAAAGCTTGGTCTTATTAATTATGAAACTGACAGCGATGAAGTATTCCTTGGCAGGGATTTGGGACAGGCAAGACCGTATGGCGAAAGCGTTGCGGGACAGATTGACCTTGAGGTAAAGGAAATAATTGATGACTGCTATCGCAAGGCAAGAAAGATGATTGTGGATAATCTTGAGGTTCTTCATAAATGTGCAGCGGTGCTGGTAGAAAAGGAAAAAATCGGTCGCGAAGAATTTGAAGCTTTATTTGAATAAGAGGATTGTATACATAATTAAGAACTCGGCAAGTAAAAATGCACAAAAAATGTCGAAAAAATTGTTCAATTTTGGCGACACTTATTTACAAAATTTGATATAATAATAATTGTAAAAACCCCCAATACATTATATATTTTTTGCTACACCCCATAATATAATGAATACCTTCTCGAAAAGGACAGCACCCCCGAAATGCTGTCCTTTTTACTGTTTAAAAACAGCTTGAATTATATGGTAATAAATTGTAAAATATATACTGACATTTGTTTATTGTTTGTAATGAGGTGAGTGTATGGTAATTTCTAAGGATCTTAGTTCGTTGAGTCCTAATGACCTGAAGCTTTTTTATATGATGAATGTTACTCCATCGCTCAACAGGGGCGCATTATTTTCTGACGAGACAGAGAATTTCAGAACACCTGTTGAACCGGATGTTAATGAGGATGTGACAATAAGATTCAGAACATACAGATATAATGTTGATAAGGTGGTTTTGATTGCAAATGATAACCCATATCCGATGAAGCGTGCATATTCAGACACAATGTTTGATTATTACGAGGTGACATTTAACGTCGGCACGGAGAGGATTGGTTATTATTTCCAGATTTTTTCCGGCAAAACGGTTGCCTATTATAATCAGGTGGGGGTTTATAAGTGCTTAAACAGCGCATATAATTTTACGATTATTCCGGGCTTTAAGACTCCGGACTGGGCAAAGGGCGCTGTGATGTACCAGATTTTTGTGGACCGTTTTAACAATGGTGACCCGACGAATGATGTTGTTGATAGGGAGTATGTCTATATCGGTGAAGGCGTTGAGAAGGCTAAGGACTGGTATGAAAATCCTAAGTGCATGGATGTAAGGACCTTCCATGGCGGCGACCTGCAGGGAGTTTTGGATAAGCTGGATTATCTGCAGCAGCTTGGGGTTGATGCTATTTATTTTAATCCTCTGTTTGTTTCGCCATCTAATCATAAGTATGATATTCAGGATTATGATTATATAGATCCGCATTTCGGTGTTATTGTAGAGGATGGCGGAGAACCGCTTGCACAGGGAGATAATGATAATTCTCATGCTACAAAGTACATTAAGCGTGTAACAAGCAGGAAGAATCTTGAGGCGAGCAATGAATTTTTTGCACATGTGGTTGATGAGATACACAAGCGCGGGATGAAGGTTATACTTGATGGCGTTTTTAACCACTGTGGTTCATTTAATAAATGGCTTGACCGTGAAGGAATTTACCGAGGCAGCAGCGAAGAATACGAGCCGGGCGCTTATTGGCAGAAGAATAGCCCGTATCATGGATTTTTTGCTTTTTCCGGTCAGGAATGGCCTGAAAATGGAACATACGAGAACTGGTGGGGCAATGATACCCTTCCGAAGCTTAACTACGAGGGCTCGTCCAAGCTTGAGGAATATATTTTGAGAATTGCGGCTAAGTGGGTATCTCCTCCGTATAACTGTGATGGCTGGAGATTGGATGTGGCTGCGGATTTGGCTCATAGTCTTGGATATAACCATGATTTTTGGCAGAGATTCCGTAAGGCGGTTAAGAGTGCTAACCCTGATGCCATTATTCTCGCGGAGCATTACGGGGATGCGCATGACTGGCTGTTAGGCAAAGAGTGGGATACCATAATGAATTATGATGCATTTATGGAACCACTCACATGGTTTTTGACAGGTGTTGAAAAGCATAGTGATGAATTTCAGAGTGATAAGCTTGGCAATCCAAGATATTTCTTTGACGGAATGAAGCACAATATGTCACGTATGGGTATGCAGGCAGTTGCGGTGAGTATGAATGAACTGTCAAACCATGACCATTCACGTTTCCTTACCAGAACCAACAGGCAGGTGGGACGTCTTGATTCGAGAGGCTCACAGGCAGCAGGAGAAGGAATTAACAAGGGAATTTTGAGAGAAGCCGTTGTTGTTCAGATGACGTGGCCGGGAGCACCTACCATTTATTATGGTGATGAGGCAGGCGTGTGCGGCTGGACTGATCCTGACAGCAGGAGAGTTTATCCGTGGGGACGTGAGGATAAAGACCTTATTGCCTTCCATAGGGATATAATACGGATTCATAAGGAAAACCCTGCATTGCGTAAGGGCTCTTTAAAAGAATTGACAACGGACACTAACCTGATAAGTTATGGACGTTTTTACAAGGATAATATTATAATAGTAGTTATTAATAACAGTGAAGATGAGCGCAGAGCAATGATTCCTGTGTGGGAGCTTGGCGCAGGTGAGGAATGTGTTCTTGAACAGCTTATTGTCACAACTGAGAACGATTATAGTACAATGTCACTTTATTATGAGCTTACGAACGGTATGCTGGATATTGGTATCCGAGGATATTCCGCAGTTGTACTTCGTAAGATCAGTGAATAACAGGGAGTAGATAATATGAACAGAAACGTTAAGAGAAGCAAGTCGCTTCGAACATGGAATAAATACAAGAAATTAGTTTATGTTTTGCTTGCAGTTCTCGTTATAATTGTTGCTTTGATTGTTATTATTGCAAAGACTATAAGCAGTTCAAAGGAAAAACCTACACAGACAGCGGCGATTGAGTCCGAATCACCAATTGAAACACAGCCTGAAACACAGCCGGAAACCGAGCCGGAAATTGAAACTACGCAGGAGCAGACAGAACCGGAAACAACCACAGCTGCCACAGAAATCGTAAAGACACCTCAGAAGGAAGAACTTGCATATGAGTCCTTCTATGATGACGCAGTGTTAATCGGAGATGTATTTGTATCGGGTATTGATACCTATGGTGAGTTAAACAGCAATAGGCTGGTTTGTGGCGAGACATGGACAATTGGTAAAGCTTCTGATGCGATAAGCAAAATCAAAGAGTCCAATGCAAATAAGGTATTTATTGAGCTTGGTCTTAATGACCTTAATAATGGAAGAAGCGCATCCAAGGCTTATGAGCTGTATGAGGAATTTGTCGCAGATATTAAGAATGCCCTGCCGAATGCACAGATATATGTAGTGTCACTGTTCCCTGTAACAACGGGATTTGAGTCGAAGGATTCAACGACCATTAAGAACACAACGGTTTCGGAGCTTAATGATATGCTTTCAGGAATGGAAGGAGTTACTTTCCTTAACGTAAATAATTCCATAGCAAACTCTGACGGAAGTCTTAATGCGGATATTTCTGACAGCGGCTACAATATCAAGCCTTCATATTATGGATTTATTCTTAACTTAATCGCAGAAATGTGTCAGTAATAAAAAAAGTCCCAATCCACTTTAAACAGCGGGTTGGGACTTTTTAAAACTTTAAATAGTCAGATTTCTTCGTAGTTTTTCCTTAAAATATCACAGGAATGTTTCATCTGTGATAATTCCTCGTCTGTAAGACTAAGCTCAATAACACGGTTTATTCCATATTTGTTTATAACGCAGGGAACTCCGGCGTACACATCCGTCTGACCATATTTACCGTCTAATTTGGCAGAAACCGTGAGCACACTGTTCTCGTTTCCCAATATTGCTTTGGTGATTCTTGTAAGAGCAATACCGATTCCATAGTAGGTGGCTTTTTTTGCATCAATTATTTTATATGCGGCAGTTTTTACTTCGGCAGCAATTTTTTCCATTTCTTCCCGAGAAAAATCTTCGGGATAATCTTGAGTGATTTCGATAATTGGCTTAGTTGCAAGAAGTGCCTGACTCCAGGGAACAAATTCGGAATCACCGTGTTCACCCATAACATAGGCGTGCACGTTTCGCGGGTCTACATTGAAATATTTGCCAAGCTCATATCTCAGTCTTGCAGTATCAAGGGCAGTTCCTGTTCCGAAAACTCTTGATGCCTCAAGACCGGATAATTCGTAGGTAATTCTTGTCATTATGTCAACAGGGTTTGTGGCAATAAGAAAGATACCGTCAAAACCGCTGTCCATCACCTGACTGACAACGGACTTAAATATTTCCTTGTTGCGCTTTAGAAGGTTAAGCCTGCTTTCACCGGGCTGCTGGGCAACACCTGCACAGATAACCACGATGTCAGCATCCCTGCAATCACTGTAATCCCCGGACTTTATCTGCATACTGCCCTGAATAAACGCCAGGCCATGATTTAGGTCCATAGCTTCACCTAAAGCTCTTTTCTTATCCACATCTATAAGCACAAGCTCATTGCAGGTATTCTGGTTGAGCATTGCATATGCATAGCTCATTCCTACCATTCCGCATCCGACAAGTGCCACTTTATGATTGTCAATTCCCATAAAAACCTCCGATTTCAAAAAGGTACATATTTATTTTACTTATAGGATAGCCGGATTGCAACGAAATTATTATAAAAAAATAAAAGGCTTCATCCACCGGATGAAACCTTTCATGCATATGTGTATCAATGGATGGAGGTGGATTCGAACCACCGAAAGCGTCGCTAACAGATTTACAGTCTGCCCCCTTTGGCCACTCGGGAATCCATCCATAATTAACCTGACTAGATATATATACCATAAATTCTGTATCATATCAAGCTTTTTTTCGGTTTAAATATTTGCTTAAATATATGTTTATGGGTTGAATATAAAACTTTGATAAATTATAATAGCTGTATTGGTTTGTTATGGAGGCAGTATGAAGGGAAATTTTTTTGACTTGGCAAATCGTTTCAGCGATTTAGTTGTTTTGAATATTATTTTTATAATTAGCTGTGTACCTGTGATTACTGTCGGACCTGCACTTACCGCACTGTACTGTGTGTCGATGAAAATATCGGACGGCAGCGAGGGCTATGTTGTAAAAAGCTATTTTCGGGCATTTAAGGATAACTTTAAGCAGGGTATGCTTGTGGGTATAGTGCTGGAAATAATTTGTTTTGTTCTTGGATATGATGCGGTAATGCTTTATTATTCACAGGAGTTTTATGCGGCTGCGGGATTTTTTATTACTGTGGTGATGCTTGTAATAATCGCCCTTGTAATTCAGTTTGTGTTCCCTTTACTTGCGCGATACCAAAATACGATTGGCAACACCATTAAAAATTCAGCTTTGCTTGCTGTAAGCAAATTACCGTATGCGCTGCTTCTGCTTGTACCCATGCTTTTTTGTGTGCTGGTGTGTTATCTGTCAATATTCGGATACTTATATGTTGGGTTGTTTGGCTGTTCGTTTTGTGCTTTATTGCAGAGCAAAATATTAAAAAGGGTTTTTAAACAGGTTGATGATGTAAGGGCGTAAAAAATTTTGAAATTTGGTGTTGACTTATTATATGCGTAATGATACAATAGTCAAGCAGTGTTCGTAAGGCGTTAAAGCAGGATGCATTGTGGATTTGCCCAGATAGCTCAGTCGGTAGAGCAGAGGACTGAAAATCCTCGTGTCACTGGTTCGATTCCGGTTCTGGGCACTTATAATAATTATTTTATGTGCGCGAGTGGCTCAGTGGTGGAGCGTCTCCTTGCCAAGGAGAAGGTCGCGGGTTCGATCCCCGTCTCGCGCTTTTTATGTCGAAAAGGCAGCCGGTATGGCTGCCTTTTTGCGTTGAAAGAACCGACAAAATGCCTGAATGTGAACTTAGTGTGTTGATTGTGTGAACAGCATTAAAAATTACATACCGTAACCGATATAGCATATGGAAAGCTTAGTTTCCCTGAAATAAGGAAGTCCTGTTGAAATGACAGAATACGAGGTTTGGGTAAAACAAACTTCAGCTAAGACAAGAAAAGGAGAACAAACAAATGATTCAATCTATTCAAGCAAGCAC
>CAYOHM010000070.1:0-10721 GCA_964403785.1 uncultured Alistipes sp. | reverse complement strand
ACCGGCGGCGAACAATTACCGCATAATCGCACCTATATGCCTGCACCCGCCTTAGCTTCGCAATCACCTAATTATTTATTGATTAATTAATTTTTCCACTATGTCACCAAATTTCATAAAATGTGATGCTTTTACAAGGCAGGAATCACCGGTTTTCAAGTGATTTTCCACATCATTTAGCAAATCGCTGACTGTGTCATAGTGAACACACTCACCGTCCGGACGTGCCGCCAGATACCCTTCCATCAGCTTATTTGACATTTCACCTGCACAAACAAGCAAATCCACCACGGACCTTCCGACATACTCGCCAACCTCATAATGAAGCTGCAGTTCATTTTCTCCAAGCTCGCCCATATCTCCCAAAATGGCAACCTTACGTGTCTTAGAATACTCCAAAACATCAATCGCTGACTTCATGGACACGGGATTTGCATTGTAACAGTCATCAATTACCGTATATTTATCTCCAAATATAATATTATTTCTTCCATTTACCGGTTCAAGGTCTTCAATTCCCTGTTTAATCTGGGAATTTTTAAGTCCCATAAGAGTGCCAACAAGGCTTGCCGCAAGCGCATTGGTTACCATATGCTTACCGGGTATCGGAATCGTGACATCAAACGCACCGTTTGATGTGTGTATTCTGCACCTTGTGCCTGCAAGTCCTGCGCTTTCGACCCTGTCCGCCCATACATCATTACTTTCATCCATGCCGAAAAAATCAGGAACATTACCATGTACCATGCTGATTTTGCTAAGCATATCATCATCGCCATTTAAGATAACTCTTCCGAGAGGATTCATATAATCAAAAATTTCTGATTTCGCCCTCAAAATTCCATCCCTTGTCTTTAGGTTTTCCAAATGGCATATGCCGATATTTGTGATAATACATATATCCGGTTTAACAATCCGGCTGAGTCTGTGCATTTCGCCAAAGTCGCTGATACCCATCTCAATTACCGCGACCTCATCCTCCTCGGTAAGTCTGAAAATTGTAAGCGGTACTCCAAGCTCATTATTAAAATTGCCCTGTGTCTTTAATACTTTAAATTCCTTGGAAAGAACACTTGCCACAGCCTCCTTGGTGCTGGTTTTGCCAACACTTCCGGTAATTCCGATAACTGTGAGCGATAGCTGGCTTCTGTAAAAAGCAGCTATCTTCTTAATAGCCTCAAGCGAATTACCGACAAGAATATAAGGTCTTGTTTCATTTTCAAGCGGCTTCTCCGATATTACGGCAATACTGCCTTTATCATATGCCTGTGATATAAAATCATGTCCATCCGACTTTTCACCCTTTATTGCTATAAAAAGGCTGCCCGGCTGGATTTTACGGCTGTCGGTAGTTATTGAGCTTACCTGCACCTGCGCAGATGCAGCATCACCAAAATAAGTCCCGCCGCTTGCCTGCGCAATATTTTCTAAAGTCATATTCCTCATAAAGCAATACCTCATGCATACTTTTTCATAGACACATTTATGATTTTCTCACAAAGCTCCTCAAATGAGATGCCAAGTGCTGCAGCCTCCTGCGGCAGAAGACTGGTCGGCGTCATTCCCGGAAGCGTATTTGCCTCAAGGCAGTACATCTCTCCGTTTTCCTTCATGATAAAATCCATTCTCGCATATGTTTCAAGCTTCAATGCCTTAAAGGCTGCAACAGCGTACTGCTGCATCTTTTCCGTCTGCTTGGGCGTAAGGCAGGCAGGACATGTTTCCACGGTAGAACCCGCCTGATATTTATTCTTATAATCGTAAAAGCCCTCAAGAGGTGCTATTTCAATTATCGGATACGCCGTTGAATCAACAACACCAATAGAAAATTCTCTGCCCTTTACATAGTCCTCTACTACAAGCTTTTTCTCCCACCTGTACGCTTCCTTCAATGCACTCCTATATTCTTCTTCGTTATTTGCAATCGAAATACCAACGCTTGAGCCGCCGCATGCCGGCTTAACAACACATGGAAAATCAGGCATAATACCTTCGTCTTCATCCCTTATGATAGTTTTTCCCCTTGGTGTGGGAACGTTGTTTTTTGCAAATAGTTCCTTAGCCATATCCTTGTTCATCGCAAGCGCCGAGCCCAAATATCCGGTACCCGTATACTTAATTCCAAGAAGATCAAAGGCTGCCTGTATTTTGCCGTTTTCACCATCTTCTCCGTGAAGTGCCATAAACACTATATCACACGCCTTGCACAAGCTTAACACATTTGGCCCGAAAAAGCCGTCAGGGCTCTCTCCCCTGCTCTTTTTAACTGCTTCAAGGTCAGGAGATACACTTGCAACCTTTGGGGCGCTTATACTATGTGCATTGGCAAATTCCTCCTTTACGCTGGCACATTCCAGCTTTCTGCCCAAAAAAACATCGACAAGAATTGCCTTGTGTCCATTCTTAATCAATGCATTAAGCACCATAGTACCTGTAACAATCGATACATCTCTTTCCGTGCTTATTCCACCGGCTAATACCACTATATTCATATCTGATTCACAACCTCGGTTCCGCAAATATTATCTGTTTATACATATGTCGCTTATTGTACCATATATTTACTACAAATGCAAAAACAGATTAGACAATAAAATTTATTATCTAATCTGTCTTATTATTCACATATAGCTTAAGCTGTTACTTCTTATACATCAGTAATTCCGTATATGCAAGTAAGAAAGGACCAACTCCCTTGGCATCATCTTCAACAATCGGCTCTGACATATAATAATCATATGTACCCGGTCTTCTGCCGGAACCGCCAAGTCCTGCGACAAGACATATACCGCCAAGTCCCATTCCGGTTTCATCCACTCTCAAATATCTGGTGATTATACCGTCAATTGCCTTTTCAGCGTACTTTCTGTACTCTAACGGAAGGATGCCAAGACGCACGCCCTTAAGAATTGCATATGCAAAAATCGAGCTTCCGCTTGTCTCAAGGTAATTCTTGTCCATTCCGCCGTAGTTGACAACCTGATACCACATGCCACTCTCATCCTGATACCTCAGCATTGAATCAATCAAATCCACAAAGGCATCCTTAAGCATTTTATTCTCAGCTTCAAAATTCTTATCATCAGTATCTGCCTTCTCAAGCGTATCAAGAAGAGCCATTGCATACCAGCCTGAAGCACGAAGCCATGTGCACTGTGAAAGTCCGGTAACCTTGTCACACCAGAAAGCTTCCCTTGAAGTATCAATAGCATGGAAATACAATCCGTTCAACGGATTTCTCATATTGTCTATTACGAACTTAAACTGATTGTAAATGTCCGAATAGTTCTTCTTATTGTTAAATCTCGTTTCGTATTCCATATAAAACGGCTGTCCCATATACATGCCATCAAGCCATACCTGATTCGGGTAAATCTGCTTATGCCAGAAATTGCCCGACTTGGTTCTTGGCATAATCTCAATCTGGCTGTATACAAGATCAATTGCCTTGCGATACTTGTCCTTGCCGGTCAGATCATACAATTCAAATAATGTCTTGCCTGCATTAACATTATCTATATTCTTCTCATTGATGTCATAGCCATTAATCGTACCATCCTCATTTACACGATAATCAATAAATTCATCGGCAAACTTAAGATACTTCTCATCCTTTGTGATTGAATACATCGCGAGCACTGCTTTAATCATACAGCCGTCAATATAATTCCATGTCGAATTGTTGCCCTGTTTAAGCTTTTCGATGTTCCACATTGGTGTCCGAGGTGTACTTTTTTCCAGTAATGTATCAATGTACTTTACAACTTCGTCCATCATCTCTCTCCTTTAAACTTATATATCTGTAATTATACACAATAACTTTATTTTAGGCAACTGCTATTTTTCCTCTTTAACCTCTATTTTGCGGATTTCCTTAGTGCGGATTTCCCTGCAAATTTCATCTATAAAGCTGTGCAAATCCTTTGCGCCCTCATCTCCGAGATATCTGCTTCTTACGGAAACAGTGCCATTTTCTGCTTCTTTTTCACCTACAACAAGCATATACGGCACTCTCTTAAGTCTTGCATCACGAATCTTAAAGCCTATCTTCTCCGCCCTGTAATCAACCGTTGCATCAATGCCATTGCGTTTTAATTCGGCAAGAACTGAATCTGCATAATCCTTGTATTTATCAGAAATAGGGAGTACCCTTACCTGTTCCGGGCAAAGCCATGTCGGAAACATTCCCGCATATTTTTCAATCAGCCATGCCAGTGTTCTTTCATAACAGCCGATAGATGTTCTGTGAATAATATACGGTCTTACCTTATCTCCGTTCTCATCAATGTAATACATATCAAACTGCTCTGCCAGGAGTGCATCCCACTGAATTGTAATCATGGTATCTTCCTTGCCATATACGTTTTTGGCGTTAATATCGACCTTAGGGCCATAAAATGCTGCCTCGCCGACATCCTCGGTAAATTTAATATTAAGCTCCGTAAGAACATCTCTTATATGCTGTTCTGTCTGATTCCATACCTCAGGTTCACCGATATATTTATCCCTGTTTTCAGGGTCCCACTTAGACAAATGATATGTTACATCACCCTCAAGTCCGAGTGTTGTCAGACAATACTTGGCAAGTGCAAGGCATCCCTTGAATTCTTCAACCATCTGGTCCGGTCTTACAATCAGATGTCCCTCTGAAATAGTGAACTGGCGTACACGGGTAAGTCCATGCATTTCACCTGAATCTTCATTTCTGAAAAGAGTGGAGGTCTCACCGTATCTGCAAGGCAAATCACGATATGACTTCTGGCTTGCTTTGTATACATAATACTGGAACGGACATGTCATTGGACGAAGTGCGTATACTTCTTTGTCCTTTTCTTCATCACCGAGAACAAACATTCCTTCCTTATAATGATCCCAATGTCCCGAAATCTTGTATAAGTCACTCTTTGCCATAAGAGGAGTCTTGGTTCTCATATAACCACGGCTTTCCTCCTCATCCTCAATCCATCTTTGAAGTCTTTGTATAATCTTAACTCCATTCGGCATTATAAGAGGAAGACCCTGTCCGATAACATCCACCGTAGTAAATAATTCCATCTCACGTCCGAGCTTGTTGTGGTCACGTAATTTTATATCTTCAAGATGCTGCAGGTATTCGTCCAGCTCTGCCTTTTTGGTATATGCCGTGCCATATATACGTGTGAGCATCTTATTCTTTTCAGAGCCTCTCCAGTATGCACCTGAGGATGATATAAGCTTTATTGCCTTCAGAGGCTTGGTACTCATAAGATGAGGTCCGGCGCATAAATCGACAAACCCTCCCTGATCATAAAAGGAAATTTCAGCATCCTCCGGAAGATCTTCAATCAGTTCTACCTTGTATGGTTCTTCCTTTTCCTTCATAAATTCTATTGCCTTATCCCTTGGAAGGGTATATCTTGTAATTTCATGTCCTTCCTTAATGATTTTCTTCATTTGTTCTTCAAGCTTATCAAGGTCTTCTCTTGTAAATGAACCTATATCAAAATCATAATAAAAACCTGTATCTATTGAAGGACCGATTGCACATTTAGCCTGTGGGAACAATGTCTTTACAGCCTGTGCCAGAACATGTGATGCCGTATGCCTGTATGCTGCCTTGCCTGCTTCATCATCAAAGGTAAGGATACTGAGTTCACAATCCCTGTCGACTATGGTTCTTAAATCAACAGTCCTTCCGTCAAGTTCTCCCGCGCAGGCTGCCCTTGCAAGCCCCTCACTGATGCTTTCTGCGATTTCATACACGCTCATTGCTTTGTCGAACTCTTTTACAGAGCCGTCTTTTAATGTAACCTTCATTTTACATTCTTCCTTTCCTACTAGATAATATAAAAAGTCCCCTATGCCATACACCGATGACATAGGGGACGAATATACAGGTATATACGCGGTTCCACCCCGATTCACAGATTAACCCGAACCTCGGACTAACCCGTACTCATTATGATTATAACGGAATCACCGGACCGGATTGGGGTCACTCAGAGGTAGTCTTCACAAATGCTCCGGTAAGGAACTTCCACCATCATCCTCTCTCTAAAACCTTCTGCATAAGCTACTCGTCTCTTCACTGTGTTATTCAATCTGATTTGTCTGCATTATATCAATACATTTACGGCTTGTCAATTTCATTTTGCCCAAATTTTCAGCATTTTTTTTGTGCAACCACTCTATTTTGTGGTGTGTATTAAATAAAAACACAATATTTTGTAGAGTGCACTGTACATTATATTTTCAATATGCTATAATTTCTTGCAGTCGGATTTAACCGATAATAGAACTATAAGAACGATTTACGTTAAGGAAGGGTTAGCGAAATGAGAGTTATCAAACGAGACGGCCGCGAAGTCAATTACGACCGCAATAAAATCATAGTTGCCATTCAGAAGGCAAATGATGAGGTGGACCCAATTGATAAAATCAGTGAAGAAAAGATTGAATCAATTGTTGCCTCAATTGAAAATCGCGGCTATGAAACAATGCACGTGGAGAATATTCAGGATATAATCGAGCAGAAGCTCATGACAGAAAGGAAGTACACTCTCGCCAAGACTTATATCATATACAGATATTCCAGAGAGCTTGTCCGCAAAGCCAATACAACTGATGATTCGATTATGAGTCTTATCAAGAACAGCAATAAGGATGTAATGGAGGAAAATTCCAATAAAAACGCTACCATTGCGTCTACACAGAGGGACCTTATTGCCGGTGAGGTTTCAAAGGACCTTACCAAAAGGCTTCTTCTTCCGGAAAAGATATCCAAGGCACATGAAGAAGGTGTTCTGCATTTCCATGACGCAGATTATTTTCTTCAGTCAATTTTCAACTGCTGTCTTATCAATATAGGTGATATGCTTGATAACGGCACTGTAATGAACGGCAAATTAATCGAAACTCCAAAGAGTTTTCAGGTGGCTTGTAATGTTACAACACAGATAATCTCATCCGTAGCATCAAGCCAGTATGGCGGACAGTCCGTTGATATCAGGCATTTAGGAAAATATTTAAGAAAGACGAAAGAAAAATATGCTGCACACTACCATGAAGAATTAGCCGGCAAAGTGTCCGAGGAAGTAATAGACCAGATTGTGAAAGACCGCCTTTATGATGAATTGAAGTCAGGTGTGCAGACAATCCAGTACCAGATTAATACTCTCATGACCACCAATGGACAGTCACCGTTTGTCACATTATTCTTAAATCTTGACAAGGATGACGAATACATAGAAGAAAATGCCATGATTATTGAAGAAATCCTTCGTCAAAGACTTCAGGGCATCAAAAACGAGAAGGGTGTATATGTGACACCTGCTTTCCCTAAGCTTATTTATGTTCTTGATGAACATAACTGCCTGCAGGGAGGCAAATATGATTATATAACGAAGCTTGCCGTAAAGTGTTCAGCAAAGAGAATGTATCCTGATTATATCTCAGCCAAAAAGATGCGTGAGAATTATGAGGGAAATGTATTCAGCTGTATGGGCTGCCGTTCATTCCTCTCTCCTTGGAAGGATGAAAACGGCAATTACAAATGGGAAGGACGTTTCAATCAGGGCGTTGTAAGTCTTAACCTGCCTCAGATTGGCATTATAGCATCCGGCGATGAGGAAGCCTTCTGGCAGCTTCTTGAAGAAAGACTTTCATTATGTTTTGAAGCGCTTATGTGCAGACACCGTGCTCTTGAGGGAACACTCTCAGATGTAAGTCCGATTCACTGGCAGTATGGCGCAATCGCACGTCTTAAGAAAGGCGAGGTGATTGACCCACTCCTTCATAACGGATACTCAACGCTCTCTCTTGGTTATATCGGTTTGTATGAGGTAACCAAGCTTATGACCGGAGTAAGCCATACGGACCCTAAGGGAACGGAATTTGCGCTCAAGGTAATGAACAGGCTGCGTGAAGCAACCGAGACATGGAAGAAAACAACAGGTTTGGGATTTGGTCTCTACGGAACACCTGCTGAAAGTCTTTGCTACAGATTTGCAGAAATTGACAGGAAGAAATTCGGTTCAATCAAGGATGTCACGGACAAGGGCTATTACACTAACTCTTATCATGTTGATGTGCGTGAGAAGATTGATGCTTTCAGTAAATTCACATTTGAAAGCCAGTTCCAGACGATTTCCTCCGGCGGAGCAATCTCATATGTAGAAATTCCTAATATGCGCCATAACCTTGAGGCACTTGAGGAGCTCGTAAAATTCATATACAATAACATTCAGTATGCTGAGTTTAACACGAAATCCGACTATTGCCATGTATGCGGATATGACGGAGAAATAATCATTAATGACAAGCTTGAATGGGAGTGTCCGCAGTGCCACAACAAGGATCATTCCAAGATGAATGTAACGCGAAGAACATGCGGATATTTAGGTGAGAATTTCTGGAATGTCGGCAAGACCAAGGAAATTAACTCGAGAGTACTTCACATCTAAGGGAGTTATTTATATGAACTACGCAGACATAAAACAGTACGATATTTCGAACGGTCCCGGTATTCGCATTTCCATCTTTGTAAGCGGCTGCAACCACCACTGTAAGGGTTGTTTCAATCAGGAAACATGGGATTTTAATTACGGAAAACCATTTACGGACGAAACGATTGACACAATAATAAAATATATGTCACCTTCATTTATCAAAGGGCTCACGGTACTTGGCGGTGAACCCTTTGAACGTGTAAACCAGCAGGGACTTCTTCCGCTTTTAAGAAGGGTTCGTGCAGCATACCCTCAAAAAGATATCTGGATGTTTACAGGCTTTGATTTTGAACGTGATATATGGGGCAAAATGTACAAGGAATGGGATGAAACCAAAGAATTGCTTTCATATGTTGATATATTGGTTGATGGTAAATTTATGGAGGAATTAAAGGATTTATCATTAAGATTTAAAGGCTCCTCAAACCAGAAAACGATTATGATTAAGGAAACCCTTGCAAAGGGTGAGCTTGTGCTTTGGGACGACCGTCAGGCACAATATTGATAGGAGAAGATTATGGTTTATGATGTTAAAATCAAAAAATTAAATGAAAATGCAGTTATACCGACCTACGGAACGGAATTCAGTGCAGGTGCCGACCTCTATGCCTGTCTTGATGCACCGGTCACTATATTGCCCGGTGAAACGAAGCTTATAAAGACCGGACTTTCAATGGAAATCCCCCCTGAGCATGCCGGACTTGTATACGCAAGAAGCGGACTTGCTTCCAAGAAGGGACTCGCTCCTGCTAACAAGGTCGGAGTTGTCGATGCCGACTACCGAGGTGAAATTATGGTGGCAATGTTAAATCACTCTCAGGTTGAAGCCACAATCGAACCGGGCGAGCGTATCGCACAGATGGTAATAACTCCGTTTGTTACAGCCAATTTTGTAGTATCCGATGAATTAAGTGATACTGCAAGAGGTTCCGGCGGATTTGGTTCAACGGGCACTAAATAATCCCACAAATTACTAAAGGCAGGCAATTAAATTGCCTGCCTCTTTGTATCTACCTGCCTGCAAGAAACCCTTTAAGGAAATCCAGCAGCACCTTCATCTCACCATCCGTACCTATTGTGATTCTGAGATAATTATCTATTCTCGGAGCATTAAAGTAACGGACGTAAATCCCTGCCTCCTTTAACGCATCAAATATTTCTTTTGCCGGTACACTTCTGTGAGTTGCAAAAATAAAGTTAGCACGGGAATCAGGGAAGCTGAACCCCAGCTCTGCAAGCTCCTTCTTTGTATTCTCCCTGGTTGTGATAATCTTATCTATGGTCTTTTCAAAATAAGAAGCATCCTTAACCGCCCACACTCCGAGTGCCAATGAGGTCTGGTTCATTGTGTAGGAATTTATTGAAAATTTAACATCATTCATTGCCTTTATAAGCTCTCTGCTGCCTATTGCATATCCGATACGCAGCCCTGCCATTGAACGTGACTTTGAAAATGTCTGAACAACCAATAAATTCTCATACTTATCAATAAGCTCCAGTGCAGACCTTCCTCCAAAATCGATATACGCCTCGTCAACAATTACTACCACATCCTGATTATGCTTAAGAATATCCTCAACAAATTCAAGATTCTCATAAACAGCAGTTGGTGCATTGGGATTAGGAAAAATTACTCCGCCATTTTCTTTATAATAATCTTCCTTTACAATCCTAAAATTCTCATCCAGGGCAGGTCTTTCATAAGGAATATGATAAACCTCAGCCCAGACACTATAAAAGGAATATGTAATATCCGGAAACAAAATCGGCTTATCCGAATTAAAAAATGTAAGGAATGCCATTGAAATCACATCATCTGAGCCAACCCCTACAAACACCTGGTCCTCACCCACACCATACTTATCCGCAAGCACATTTACGAGTGCACCAGCCTGTGGGTCCGGATATTTCCTCAAAAGATCAATATTGAAATTCTTTATTTCCTCAGCAGCAAGAGGTGTTGGCGGATACGGATTTTCATTTGTGTTAAGTTTTATAATATTCTCTCTCTTTGGCTGTTCTCCCGGCACATACGGAACAACACGCCTGATGTTATTTTCCCAAGCCTTCATTAATTTGTCCTCTTTTTCTTATTGCTAATAGTTAATTACGAAACTAAGGCGGGTGCAGGCATATAGGTGCGATAATGCGGTACGTTTGCACCTGCCTTAGTTTCGCAATCAGCTACTGATATAATATAGTATATCCGTTTAATTTACAATAAAATTTTATTTT
>CAYOHM010000069.1:0-10781 GCA_964403785.1 uncultured Alistipes sp. | reverse complement strand
AAAATCGAAAAAGGTTGAAAAAAAGTCCGGTATGTGGTAAGCTATTCGCGTTGTATCGGGCTTTTTTAGTATATAATAAAGTATGATAAAGGAGATATAGAAAGATATGAAATTAGGCATCGTCGGCCTTCCCAACGTTGGCAAAAGTACATTATTTAACTCATTGACAAAGGCAGGCGCTCTTGCGGCCAATTATCCTTTTGCTACAATTGATCCTAATATCGGTATTGTTCCGGTACCTGATGAGAGAATAGAAAAGCTTGGCAAGCTGTACAATACCAAGAAGGTAACCCATGCAGCAATAGAGTTTGTTGATATCGCAGGACTTGTAAAGGGTGCGAGCAAGGGTGAGGGTCTCGGCAACCAGTTCCTTGCAAATATCCGTGAGGTAGACGCAATCGTGCACGTGGTGCGCTGCTTTGAAGATTCCAACATTATCCACGTAGATGGCTCGATTGACCCGGCAAGGGATATCGAAACGATAAACATTGAACTGATTTTCTCTGATCTTGAGATACTTGAAAGAAGAATTGCCAAGGTTTCAAAGCAGGCAAAGATGGACAAAACACTGGCAAAGGAACTCGAGCTTCTTGAAGCGGTGAAGGCACATTTGGAAAGCAGCCGTATGGCACGCACCTTTGAAGTGCCGGAGGATGAGGATATGCAGGCATGGTTTGCGGGATATAATCTTTTGACGGCAAAGCCGACAATTTATGCCGCCAATGTTGCTGAGGATGAGCTTGCAGAAGATGCAGCCGGTAATCCGTATGTTGCCAAGGTGCGCGAGATGGCAGCAGCAGAGGGCGCAGAGGTCTTTGTAATCTGTGCACAGATTGAACAGGAGCTTTCAGAACTTTCGGATGAGGAGAGGACGGAGTATCTTGCAGATTTGGGTGTTTCATCGTCGGGACTTGATAAGCTGGTTGCTGCAAGCTATAAGCTGCTCGGACTTATTTCCTTCCTTACGGCAGGAGAGGATGAATGTCGCGCGTGGACTATTAAGAAAGGTACGAAGGCGCCACAGGCAGCAGGAAAGATTCATACGGACTTTGAACGTGGTTTCATTAAGGCGGAGGTAGTCAATTATCAGGACCTCCTGGATAACGGAAGCCTTAGTGCAGCACGTGAAAAAGGCATTGTGGGAATGGAAGGCAAGGATTATGTTGTAAAGGACGGAGATGTTATCCTTTTCCGTTTTAATGTATAGCGTACAGAACTTAAAAAATTTTAAAAATATTATACAAAACTAAATATTGTATTTGGGTTGCGGTTATCACTTGATAAACACAATATATTGTAAACATAGGCATCAAAAAATGTAAAAAAAGCATTTTTTGGTGCCTTTTTTTGTTTAATTTTTCAAAGCTGCTTCAAAAAAATCCCTTGCATTTTGACTGTTTTGTGTTTAAAATAACTCATAAGTGGTGAAAAGTGGTGACTTGATGGTGAAAAGTGGTGGAAATGAAAAAGCATTTCCCTAAATGTAGAAAAGAAAAGGGGTGATTACAAATGTTTATGGGCGAATACGAGCACACAATTGATGCCAAGGGAAGAACCATAGTTCCGGCTAAGCTGCGTGAAAGCCTTGGAGATACATTTGTAATTACCAAAGGACTTGACGGCTGTTTGTTCGGGTATGCATCCGGCGACTGGGAAAAGTTCGAGGAGAAGCTTAGTGAGCTTTCCTTATTAAATGAAAAGGCCAGAAAGGTATCACGTTATTTCCTTGCAGGGGCTACAAGCTGCGATTTTGACTCGCAGGGAAGAGTTCTGATTCCGGCTAATTTAAGGGAATTTGCAGGACTTGAAAAAAATCTGGTATTTGTAGGAGTTGCAGGAAGAATCGAAATCTGGAGCAAGAGCAGATGGGATGAAATCAATGCAGAGTGTGACAGCGATATTGACAGCGTTATTGAGGGCTTGTCAGACCTTGGCATTAATTTATAGAGAGGAACATAATTTCAATGAAATTTGAGCATAAATCCGTACTACTTGATGAAACAATTAAAAATTTGAACATTAAGCCCGACGGAATTTATGTTGACGGTACCTTGGGCGGCGGCGGTCATTCCTATGAGATAGCCAAAAGACTTTCAGAAAATGGAAGGCTTATCGGGATTGACCAGGATGCTGATGCAATAGCAGCGGCGACACAAAGGCTTAATGAGTTTGCAGACAGGGTTACGATAGTACGAGATAATTATTGTAATATCGGACAGGTATTAAAAGAGCTTGGCATCTTTAATGTAGACGGAATCCTTCTTGATTTGGGAGTGTCCTCCTACCAGCTTGATACGGCGGACAGAGGCTTTTCCTATAAAGAGGATGCACCTCTGGATATGAGGATGGACCGTAGAAATTCACAGACTGCGGCGGATATAGTTAACGGTTACAGTGAATTTGATTTATACAGGATAATCAGAGATTATGGCGAAGATAAATTCGCTAAAAATATAGCAAAACACATAGTGATGGAAAGAGAAGAGGCGAGGATTACATCGACAGGACAGCTCTCGGACATAATTAAGACTGCGATTCCGATGAAGTTCAGGGCAACGGGTTCACATCCGGCAAAAAAGACCTTTCAGGCAATCAGAATCGAGCTTAACAAGGAGCTGGAGGTACTTAATAATTCCATTGATGAAATGATTGATTTGCTGGCTCCGGGCGGCAGACTTTGTATCATAACATTTCATTCGCTGGAGGACAGGATAGTTAAGACACGGTTTAAGAATAATGAAAATCCATGTACGTGTCCGCCGGATTTTCCGGTATGTGTTTGCGGTAAGAAACCGAAGGGGCGGGTTATAACCAGAAAGCCGATTGAACCTACACCAGAAGAAATAAGTGAAAATAAGCGTTCAAAAAGCTCGAAGCTCAGAGTTTTTGAACGCGATTAAGGAGATTATTTATGAGAGAATTACGGTATAGTGATTATTATGCATCATATGATGAGTTGAAGAATGATACCTCATATGTATATGGAAATACAGCACTTTCATTGGAACCGGCAAGGAAACCTCAGAAAAAGAAAGCACAAAAGCCTAAACTGCGCGTAGTAAAGAAACGTAAGCAGGATTTGTATACAAGAGCACAGGCAAGGAGAAATACAAGTGTACTTTTTGTTACCATTGCAGCATTGCTCACATTTTATTTTTTCTGCATGAGCTATCTTCAGATTCAGGCAGAGGTTGGAGAAAGGGCGGACACGATAAGTGAGCTCGAAGAAGAATATGTGGCATTAAAAACAGAAAATGACCTTTTGGCTGCGGATCTTAACGGCTCAATTGACTACGAGTATGTGCTTGATGTGGCATTAAATGAACTTGGAATGGTGTATGCTGACCAGGACCAGGTTATTGTATATAACAGTCAGAAAATGGAATGTGTAAAACAGTTGTCAAATATTCCGGAAAAGTAGGTAAATAATGGCGAAAAAGAAAAAAAGCGAACCGTTTGTTGAGAATGTGTTCAGCAAGAGAATGAAGGAAAAACTGCTGGTTGCCTTTGCAATAATGATTTTTATGCTGATTGGTCTGGCGACATACCTTGCAGTAATCAATTATAAAAACGGAGACAAGTATTCAAAGCTTGTTTTGGATAATCAGCAGTATGACAGTACAACTCTTCCTTTTAAGCGCGGCGACATAAAAGACAGGAGTGGTACTGTTCTTGCATTTAGCTCAAAGGTTTATAATCTGATATTTGACCCCAAGGTAGTTTTGAGTGATGAAAACTATAAGGAACCGACATTGACTGCACTGGTTCAATGCTTTTCACTTTCAAGGCAGGACTTGGAAAATTTATTATCTTCAAAGCCTAACAGCAGCTATGAGAAGCTTCTTAAGGGTCTTACGGCTGATGAAATAGCAGAATTTAATGCCCTTGTTGATGACTGGGATAACAATCCGTACATAAAGGGTGTGTGGTTTGAGGACGAATATGTAAGAACGTATCCGTTTGATTCGCTTGCCTGTGATGTCATCGGCTTTGCAACCTCCGCTTCAAGTGGTGAGCTTGGCCTTGAAAATTATTATAATGATGAGCTTACCGGTATGGATGGCGTATCCTACGGCTACCTCGACAGCGACCTTAATCTTGAAAAAACGGTTAAATCAGCGGTGGATGGATACAGTATAATCACCACGCTGGATTTTTCGGTCCAGAGTATTATCGAAAGCCATATTAAGAAGTTCAATGAAGAATATGGGTCGGACAATACCGCAGTTATAGTAATGAATCCGAATAACGGTGAAATTATTGCTGAGGCATCATATCCTGTATTTGACCTGAATAATCCGAGGGATTTATCGGAAATTTTTGACTCTGAAACTCTCGAGGCAATGACGGACGAGGAAACAGTTAATTCCCTGTATGAGCTTTGGAGAAATTACTGTGTAAGTGATACATATGAGCCGGGTTCTACAATGAAGCCTTTTACGGTTGCGGCAGCCTTGGAGGAGGGAGTCCTTACCGGAGATGAAACATTTCAGTGCAACGGCTATAAGACGGTCCTTGATAAGGCAGTCCATTGTCATAACACCTCCGGACATGGTGTGCTTACGGTAGAGGGAAGTATAATGCAGTCCTGCAACGTGGCACTTATGGATATAGGCGAGATGCTTGGAAAGGATCTGCTTTCAAAATACCAGAACATATTTGGCTTCGGATATAAGACATATGTTGATTTGCCGGGTGAGGATGCAGGTATCACAAGAGAGGCATCGGAAATGGATGACTCGGACGTGGCTACCAATTCCTTCGGACAGAATATTAATGTAAATATGCATCAGATGGTTGCAGGCTTTGCTTCGCTTATAAATGGCGGCTATTACTATGAACCGCATCTTGTAAAAAGAATTGAAACCAGCGGCGGTGAGGTTGTAAGAACAATAAACTCGACCTTGATAAGACAGACCGTAACAAGCGAAACCTCTGAGAAGCTTAAGGAATATATGTATCATACGGTTTCTGACGGTACTGCAAAGAGAGTGGCAGTTGATGGTTACCTGATAGGCGGTAAGACCGGTACGGGTGAAACGTGGGCGCTTGATGAAGAAGGAAATAATCTTGGATATAGAAGCTCAACTAATTATGTAATTTCATTTATGGGCTTTGCACCAATAGATAATCCTCAGTTTGTAATATATGTAGTAATAGACAATCCGAATGTTCCGGGTTACACAGGCAGTTCCGTTCCTGTATGTAACCTGTCACACGATATATTAGCTGATATCCTGCCGTATCTTAATGTTTATCCTACTGACGGAACAGAGCAGGCAGGCCAGTCAGAAGGAAGTGAGGAAAAAATAGAAACAGCCGAGGAAACTCAGGCAGCCACAGAACCGGAGACAACCTCCGAAAGCAGTTCAAATTAAATTATATATTCTATATTTTGGCGTATAAAAATAAAATATTGTAAGAAAAAGTAAATGTTGTGATTTATATGCAGACAATGACGCGCCATAGAAAAAAGATTTTAATCAGCTTCGCGGTATTTGTTTTCCTCTTAATCGGTCTGATAGCGAGGGTTTCATATGTAATGCTTATCAGAACGAAGGAATACAGTGAAAAGGCTCAGGATATCCATGAGAGGGAAAGACAAATAAAGGCGCTTCGGGGCAGAATACTTGACAGAAATGGAGAGCTTCTTGCAGCCAATAAAACAGTCTGCACTATTTCGGTTATACATAATCAGATAACGGACAAGGAAAAGGTTATCAAGGTACTCTGCGAAGAGCTTTCGCTTTCCGAAGAAACCGTAAGAAAAAGAGTTGAAAAATATTCTTCCATTGAGAAGATTAAGACTAATGTTGATAAAGAAATCGGGGACAGGATAAGGGAATACGACCTTGACGGCGTAAAGGTGGATGAGGATTACAAAAGATACTATGTGTATGATTCCTTGGCATCAAAGGTAATCGGATTTACCGGAAGCGATAATCAGGGTATTGTGGGACTTGAAGTATCATATGATGAAGTGCTTTCCGGAACTAACGGCTATATATTAACCGTTACTGATGCCAAAGGAATAGAGTTGGAGGATACTAAGGAAAATAGAATCGAACCGGTTGCAGGCTCGGATCTTGTTACAAGCCTTGACATAAATATACAGTCTTATGCTGAACAGCTTGCGTACCGTACACTTGAAGCCAAGGAGGCAAAGAGTGTTTCAATAATAGTAATGAATCCTGCAAATGGTGAGATTATGGCAATGACGAGTGTGCCCGAGTACAATCTCAATGACCCTTTTACATTAAATATTGATGCAGGTGAGGATGTATCGGAAAGCGAATATCAGGATTTGCTAAATCAAATGTGGAGAAATTTCTGCATAAATGATACATATGAGCCGGGCTCAACCTTTAAGATAGTAACTGCAACGGCGGCTCTTGAAACAGGAGCAGCCACTGTGGATTCTTCATATAGCTGTTCAGGCTTTAAAATAGTCGAGGACACGAGAATAAGATGCCATAAAACAGCAGGTCATGGCAGCCAGACCTTCGCACAAACGATAATGAATTCCTGCAATCCGGCGTTTATCGAGTGGGGGCTTCGCACCGGAGTGGATAATTTCTACACATATCTTGAAAAACTGGGTATTACGTCCAAAACAGGTATTGATATTCCGGGAGAGGCGGGTGCAATTCTTCATAAGAAAGAAAATGTCGGACCCGTGGAATTGGCTACAATGTCCTTCGGACAGTCCTTTCAGATAACTCCGCTTCAGTTTTTAAGGGCTGTAAGCGCTGTGATAAATGGCGGAACATTGGTAACGCCGCATTTTGGTGTTAAAATAGTTGACACATACGCAAATGAAACCGTATTATCATATGAGGAAGAGAAAAATACAATAAAAAGCTCAACCAGTCAGACCATGAAGGAAATATTAAATCTTGTGGTGTCTGAGGGCGGAGGAATCAATGCCGCAATTGAAGGGTATTCCATAGGAGGAAAAACAGCAACCTCGCAGAAGCTTCCAAGAAGCGCAGGAAAGTATATAGCCTCCTTTGTGGGATTTGCACCGGTTGACAATCCGCAGGTTATAGCAATGTGCATTATAGATGAACCTACCGGAGTTTACTATGGAGGAACAATTGCCGCGCCTGTGATAAGGGAATTATTTGAAAATATATTGCCTTATCTTGGAATAGAGAAAATAAATGAGTAAGGAGAAAGCCATGAGCGCAGCTAAGACAAAGGTTAGATATTATGATTACAGTCTTAAGTTTATTATATATTTTTTGCTGGTGTTTGGACTAATTATTTTATACAGTACCAGTTCATACAATGGCAGGGTGAATTTTAATGACTCAGGATATTATCTTAAGCATCAGCTTGTCAATACACTTATTGGCGTAGCGGGTATGGAATTTGTGTCAAGGATTGATTACAGGGTTTGGAAAAAATTCGCACTTCTCGGCTACATATTATCCATAATTATGACTTTGCTTGTAAAGTTTTCTCCGCTGGGAATAACAAGAAACGGTGCCAAAAGGTGGCTTGGAGTAGGTAATGCTTCATTTCAGCCCGCAGAGTTCGCCAAGATTGCACTTATTATTTTTCTTGCGGTTTTTGTATGTGAACTCGGCAAGAACATAAGACGGCGCAAAAGTCTTATTGCAATAATCGTGCTTACAGGCTTGCTTGGTCTGTGTGTTTATGCATTTACCGACAATTTAAGTACAGGTATTATCGTAATAGGTATCGGAATTGTAGTAGCGTTTGTGGCATATCCTGAATACAAGCCCTTTATTATAGGGGCACTTGCAGCAGCCGTAGCGGCAGGTCTTTTCCTGTTTTTTGTATTCCATTTTGTAACGCTTACGGACGATACGGCATTTAGATTAAAGAGATTATTCGCATGGAGAAGTCCTGAAAATTACACCTCCAGCATCGGATACCAGACATTACAGGCGTTATACGCAATCGGCTCGGGCGGACTTTTTGGCAAGGGACTTGGAAACAGCATACAGAAGCTTGGCTTCGTTCCAGAAGCGCAGAATGATATGATTTTCTCCATAATCTGTGAGGAGCTGGGATTGTTTGGAGCAGTTGCAATTATATTTGTATTCTGCCTTATGCTATGGAGATTTATGATTATTGCCAACAATGCTCCCGACCTTTATGGTTCGCTGATTATGGTGGGAATAATGGCACATATTGCAATTCAGGTTATTTTAAATATTGCGGTTGTTACAAATGTTATCCCAAATACGGGAATCACACTGCCGTTTATAAGCTATGGCGGAACCTCGGTTATCTTTCTTCTTGCGGAAATGGGGCTTGCACTTAATATTTCCAGCAAGATGAAAAGGTGATAAAAAGGGGTGATGCCATGTTTGAACGATTGGAAAGGTTCGGCCTTACCAAAAAAGGTGTGATAAGTGTAATGGTGATATTACTCTTTGGATGTATTTTAGTCCTGTCAGCCGGCTTTAGAACCACTCAAATTGAATATGAAGGCAATACACGTTACACCGATGATGAAATGACAACACATATTTTCGGCGGCAAATACAATGTGAATACCTTGATATATTATTTTATTACAAGCAAAAAAGAAAAGGCGGTGATACCGTTTGTGCAGGATTATGAGGTGTCTGTAAACTGGCCCAACAAATTAAAGATTACCGTTTATGAAAAAAGTATAATCGGATATATCAGGTATATGGGATATAATCTTTATTTTGACAAGGACGGCATAGTGGTGGATAGCTCAAAGGAAGTGCTGGATAATATTCCAGAGGTTACCGGAATAGCTTATACCAACGTAGTCCTTCATTCGAAGCTTAACGTGGAAAATGATAAGGTATTTGATATTCTGCTGGAGCTGGTGCAGTTGTGCGAAAAATACAATATCGCGGTAGATAAAGTATTTTTTGGAAATAATTACGAGGTGACGCTGTATGTCGGAAATATTAAAATAATGCTGGGAGATTCCCAGACAATTACGGAAAAAATATACGAGGTAAGCCAGATGATGTCCCAGATGCAGGGACTTTCGGGAACACTTCATATGGAGAATTTTACCGAGGATACTTCATCAATTATTTTTAAGAAGGATAATGAGTGAAATTATCGGAAAAATAAAAGAAAAAATAAAAAAACTATTGATATTTACGCTAAAAAATTATATCATAAGTTATATGTATGTAAAATAGGCAAACTATTTAAGGAGGAAAAAACCTTGTTAGAGATAAAATCTACAGAATCAGAAGCAGCAGCAAGAATAATTGTTATTGGTGTCGGCGGCGCAGGTAACAATGCTGTTAACAGAATGATCGATGAAAATATCGGTGGAGTTGAATTCATCGGAATTAATACAGATAAGCAGGCATTGCAGCTTTGTAAAGCTCCGACAGCCCTCCAGATTGGCGAGAAGCTTACTAAGGGACTTGGTGCGGGAGCAAAGCCTGAGGTTGGCGAGAAAGCAGCAGAAGAGAGTATGGAGGAAATCTCACAGGCGATTAAGGGTGCAGATATGGTGTTCGTAACCTGCGGTATGGGCGGCGGAACCGGAACGGGTGCTGCTCCTGTAGTTGCCAAGCTCGCAAAGGATATGGGAATCCTCACTGTCGGTGTTGTAACAAAGCCTTTCCGTTTTGAGGCAAAGACCCGTATGACGAATGCGATTCAGGGTATTGAGAAGCTCAAGGAAAGTGTTGATACATTGATTGTTATCCCTAACGATAAGCTGCTTGAGATTGTTGACCGTAAGACTTCAATGTCCGATGCCTTGAAAAAGGCTGATGAGGTTCTTCAGCAGGGTGTTCAGGGTATCACCGACCTCATCAATGTACCTGGTCTTATCAATCTTGATTTTGCAGATGTTCAGACAGTTATGACTAATAAGGGTATTGCACATATCGGTATCGGTATGGCTTCAGGTGAGGACAAGGCTCTTGAAGCAGTTAAGCAGGCTGTTACGAGCCCTCTTCTTGAAACAACTATTGAGGGCGCTTCACATATTATTATCAATATTTCCGGTGATGTAGGTCTTATTGAGGCAAACGAGGCAGCTTCATATGTTGAGGAGCTTGCAGGTGAGAATGCCAATATTATTTTCGGTGCTAAGTGTGATACTTCAATGACGGATGTTGCGGTTATCACGGTTATTGCAACAGGTCTTACCGAGCCGGGCGAGGCAGGAGCAATTCCTGTGCAGAACGCTATGGCAGGCTTTGGTTACAGACCACAGCCGACAGCCGGAATGAGACCGGGAATGTCACAGGGCTTGGTTCAGACAGCCAGACCTATGGGAATGGGACAGACAGCGCAGCCGGCAGGTGTCGGAATGGCGCAGCCAAGACCACAGGCTTCGGCTATGGGCGTTAATCCTGGCTTGAATGCAGGTATTGCCCAGCCACGTGTGAATACCACAATGAATTCCGCAGTTAATCCTTCAATGCCTCAGCAGGGAATGCAGCAGACAGCTAATCCTGTATACAGACAGCAGGCAGCACAGCCACAGGCGAGAAGTACTGTAAAGGAGAAGGGTATCAGTATTCCTGATTTCCTCCAGAAGAAGTAATTTTATTCGGTGAATTTCATAATATAATCATTTATAGGGCTGCGTTTTGCAGCCCTTTTTGTGTCGAAGAATGTCGACAAATTTAATCTTACTAATCCCCTTATTCGACAAAATAATTAACATAATCGTTATATAATATAACTGTGCAAAGCAATTTTATTTTTTGCCAATAAAATACACTTGAGTTTCCGTATTTTTTTATTTTAAGGTACATATCACAAAGTGATATGGTAATTTTGCACAAGAA
>CAYOHM010000068.1:1487-11046 GCA_964403785.1 uncultured Alistipes sp. | reverse complement strand
TGCTGCCTTATGTACCGCTGCGTGCGAACTTTTAGTGCAAACGTGCCGAATAATCGCACCTATATGCCTGCACCTGCCTTAGTTTCACAATTACCTACAATATAACAGATTTAAAAGGAGTTTACAAAGATGCCAAAGTTAAATGAGAATTATCTTGATCTTCAGGAAAGCTATCTTTTCTCTGAAATTGCACACAGAGTTGCCGAGTATACGAAGGCCAACCCTGACAAGCCGGTTATTCGTCTGGGTATCGGTGATGTCACGAAGCCCCTTGCCCCACTTGCTATAAAGGCTCTTCATGAGGGCGTTGACGCTATGGCAGCGGCTGAAACCTTCAAGGGTTATGGTCCTGAGAGAGGTTATGAATTTTTAAGAAATGCCATCAGGGACTACTACCTAAGACGTGACGTTGACATTGATGCGGATGAAATATTCGTATCGGACGGTGCCAAGAGTGATACAGGCAATATTACAGAATTATTCGACAATGATAACGTAATTCTTGTACCGGACCCTGTATATCCTGTTTATGTTGACACTAATATCATGATGGGCAAGAAGCTAGTTTATATGGACGGAAATGCTGAAAACGATTTTCTTCCTATGCCTGATTTGAGCGTTCATGCCGATGTAATTTATATCTGCTCGCCTAACAACCCAACAGGTGCCTGTTACAGCAAGGCACAGCTTAAGGAATGGGTCGACTACGCACTTGCCAATGATGCCGTCATCCTTTTTGACGCAGCCTACGAAGCTTTCGTAACCGATAAGGATAACCTTGCGAGAAGCATTTTTGAAATCGAGGGTGCAAAAAAATGTGCCATTGAGTTCTGCTCACTGTCTAAAACCGCCGGTTTTACAGGCACAAGATGCGGTTACACAATTGTTCCTAAGGAGCTTAAGTTTATGTCAGGCAGAGGTACTGTGATGTCCCTTAATGCAATGTGGAACAGAAGACAGTCAACCAAATTCAACTCAACCTCATACATAATACAGCGCGGTGCTGCCGCCGTATTCACTGAAGAGGGAATGGCACAGTGCATGGAAAACATTGAATTTTACCAGAAAAACGCGCGTATTATCGCCGACACGATGGAGAAAAAGAACGTCCGATACTTTGGCGGTATCAATTCACCGTATATCTGGTTTGAGTGCCCAATGGGTATGGATTCATGGGATTTCTTTGATTTTATGTTAAACAAGATTCAGGTTGTAGGTACACCGGGTGCCGGATTTGGAAAGAACGGCAAGAACTTCTTCCGACTTACCTCCTTCGGCAGCCGCGAGAACACAATCGAAGCAATGAAGCGTTTTGAAACATTGTTTTAAACTTATCAGATAAGTCGGAATTTGAAAGCTACAACTTCACAAATTCCGGCTTTCTTTTTTCAAAGACTGTGATATATTCAAATCCGGCTTCTTTAAGAATGTCATAACCCTGCGCCGTTACAATGCCCACATGTCCGACCTTGTGTGCATCGGAGCCAACTGTTATTATTTCTCCGCCAAGCCTCCGGTATAATTTAAGCAGACCCATATCGGGCATTGCATCCTGCGTCCCTCTGGCATATCCCGACATATTAAGCTCTATGCCCTTTCCACGATGTATTACAGTCTTTAATATATCAGTGTAGCGGTCAATATATTGGTCAAAATCAACGCGCACCTTTATCTGCTCGTAAATATATCTGGACGGATAGGTGATATGACCCAGCACGTCATAATCGTAATCCGATGCCAGTATCTTTGTCCAGTCAAGAAACATTTCAAAAACCCTGTGATAGTCTATCTTCTTATAATCGTAATCATAGGCATCTATGTCATTTTCCATATTGTGAACAGAACCAATAACAAAGTCAAGCCCCTGCCCAAAGTCACGCATAAACCTTTGCGCTTCATCAGGATTTGCCTGCGGCTGTCCGTATTCAACACCCGCCCTGACCTTCAGCCTGCCACTGTACTTCTCTTTAATTTCACGTAAATCTTCATACAGAGCCTTGCAATTCAGTATATGCTCATAGGGTTTATTGCTGAAAATATCCATATGGTCCGTTATTGCAATCTCCGACAGACCACGCTCAATCGCGGCCTCACAAATATCCTCAAGCTCTGTGGCTGCGTCAAAAGAATATTTAGAATGTATATGATAATCCACCAGGTACATATATTAAGCTCCTTTTTGATGTAAATTATACCATATTTGTCAAATGTTTTACATAAGGCCAGCAATTACAGTGCTGGCTGCTATTCCTGCAAGCGTGCACAGTAATGCTCCGGGCAGTGTCCATCTTGTCTTTTTTACCTTTGCAGTCATAAAATATACCGACATCGTATAAAAAACAGTTTCCGTACACCCCATCATTATGGACGCTACAAGCCCTATATAGGAATCCGTGCCGTATTGCTTAAAAATATCAAGTCCAAGCCCCGTTGCTGCCGAGGAGGAAAACAGCCTGACTATTGCCAGCGGCACCAGTTCCTTAGGAAAATTAAGGAGTGCTGCGGGAGCTGTCAGGATATTGCACAGCATATCAAGGAATCCCGATGTTCTTAATGCCGAGACGCCAACCATAAGTCCGACGAGCGTCGGTAATATTTTTACTACTGTGTTTAAGCCTTCCTTTGCGCCTTTTACAAAGCAATCATACACATTTGTTTTCATAAGCATACCAAAACCGACAATATAGAAAATCAAAAGTGGCATTATATAATCTGACAAATACAACAAAAACTGCATAAAAAAACATCATAGGATAATTTATACTATCCTATGGCAGATAAAATATTTTTATGCAAATTTTATTTGATGTGCCGAACCAGATAAACCTCGGAGCCTTTGCTAAACAGGTACTCTATTTCGTGGTCACACCCATATATATTATTTAACCGTTCAAGTATTTCCTCATTTGATAAAAACGTGTTGTTAAGGAAGAATAAGAAATCCTCTCCGTCAGCCGGACATTCATCTTCATCAAAGGTATCCGTATCACTGTAAACTATAAAACGGCTTCCAAGCGCCAAATCATAATATGTTTCCATAAATGACCAGTTCTCATATCCGTATACCACCCACGGCATATCGGAATATCCGGAAAGTTGTTCACGTTTTGCATTGTACTGGCCGGACTTATCCACATATCCCATTGACATTTCATCAAATTGTGAAATTAAGACATTCATAATAATCAAAAGCATCGGCACACCATAGGTTACTGCATTTTTTACGCTTTCTTTGCCGATATAATCCGCACATCTTACAAACTGCAGCAAAACACCCACATAACCTACCGCCGTTGCCATATAAAAATATCTGGCATCCAAGTAATAGGACGGAGTTACGTGTGCCACAATAAGACAGTAAATGACCGAACTGCCAAGCAGCATTAAAATCAACGGCAAAAAAGCGTCCTTTTTATATATTAAAAAGGCAATTCCAGCGACAATAAGCACCATACCGATTATATAAAACCTGTAAAACATCAGCTTAGGCATACAGGTAAGCCCATAGATGATTTCCGAAAAAATACCCGAGAAATCCGCAGCCTGTGAAAATACCTCCTCACCGCAATATCTGTAAAAGAGCTGGGTAATCCAATCCGGCCAGATTAGCGTGGCAATGCCCACCGAAATAACCATTGAGGCTGCAAAGCAGCAGAGCTTGTCCCAATACCGCTTAATTATACAATATATTCCGTAGCAAAATGTAAATGCAGCTGCAAATACAGCAAAGTAATATTGTGTCAAAAACCCAAAGGCAGTAATGAATGAAAGAACTAAATACAGCGCGCCTGCCAGAAGCTTATGTCTTACTATAAAATCCCTTTCCCGGGTATATAAGACATAGCTTATAAACACATAAAATAAAGCCCATGCCGTCATCATACAGTACATTCTTATAAGCATTGCATTTGTAAGCATGGACGGCAGCAGACCAAGTGCAGTTACCGCCAGCATGGCAAAGATTTTTTTGCGAGAAATAAAATAAAACAAAAGGAACGCAAATAATGAAATTCCCATAACACATATTAAATTAATTGAAAGCCCCACCCACTTTGAGATGCTTTTACCTGCAATAAGTGATGCCATATGCATAGTCAGAAAATATATCGGCGGATGGTCATCGGAACGCACATTGTGCTGTGTTCTGAAAAAATATCTACCACATTCGGGTGACATATCATCAACCACAAATTGAGAATCGTACCATTTGCCATATTCGATTCTTGACCCGACGGCATATGCCGAATTTGCGGTAAAATACGAATAAATCTCATCACAGAACCATATCACCTTATACCGGCTCCAATACAGGAAAACACCCGCTATAATCGCTGCGGCACATACAAATGACAGCAGTACCTGCAATGCTTCTTTTTTCTTTGTCATAATCTGCTCCCTAAAATAAATTTTACTGATTTATCGTATGAGTGACCTTATACACGGTCATATATCCCTTGTGTGTCAGCTCCTCATACTCTAATTCTCCCTTAAACCAGCCTGACAGACTGTCAAACACATTTTCATCAAAATATGAGTTTTCATCCCCTGCAAACAGTATAAACTCGCAGTCCTTGTCGGTAAATTCCTCATCATCAAATGGTGTGAGTGCATTTACCATTATAAAGCGGGTCGACATGGTCGAATCGTACATAAGCTCTGTCATGGTTGAATTCTCATAGCCGTAGTAAATCCACGGAATATCCCTCACGCTTTCCAAAACCTCCATAGCAGCTTCATACTCGCCATCACGGTCAACATAGGAAACAGCGTCCACGTCATAGAGAGGTCTTGCAAAATTAAGTACCACAAGAAGTCCGGCTACACACAGGAACACATATTTCACGGATATTATTTCTCCCACATAATATGCGCTCAGAACAAATGCCAGATATGCAATCGCCACGACCGGGAAAAAGTATCTGTAACTAAGTAAATGTGCCGGTGTCAAATGAACAATCGCAATCGAATATAAAACCGCAGTAATTATAAGTGACAAAATAAGCCTGATTTTAGAGCATTTCTTTACTATGAGGAACACCAGCATTGCGAGGAGCAAAATACCGCATACCCAGTTAAGCCTGTTATACATCAAAGTAAACAAATGCACAAAACCATATTTAATGCTTGCGAATATCCTTGAAAAATCAAACGCATTATCCTTTACCGAGCCGCCAAGATAGCCCGAAAACATATGTTTTATCCATGTCGGCCAAAAAGTTGTTGCGCAGACCACCGCCGCCAAAAGGCTTCCCACAAAAGCACATACATTTATGAAATGCTTGTCCAGCAATTTATTTATACAGTAGCAGCATGTAAAGAGAACACAGAACACCGCAAAATAATACTGTGTCAAAAAGCCGCAGAAGGTTACTGCGATAAGTGCCGCGTACAATATAAATTTCTTTTCATTCTTGTATATGTTATATGCTATAAGTACAAAGAGCAGCACCCACATACTAAAAAGTGCATACATACGTATAAACATATTCATTGAGATAACTGCCGGCGAAGAAATATACACAAGACAGGACAGCACGGATGCCTTAAGCGTCCCTGTAAGCTGCTTTACAAGAATATAAATACATATAAGACTAACTGCCGCCGCGCCAAAATTAACCAGAAGTCCTATCCACTTTGAGACACTCCCGGCTCTTAACACTGACAAAAAATGTATGGCAAAATAATAAATTGGCGGATGGACATCTCCTTTATTGTTGAGCATAACCTGTTTAAACTGAAATCCGTCAACCGCCGCTAAAATTCCTCTGGTCTCGCCATCCACATACCAGTGGTCGCCGGTAAGCTGGAAGCTTAAAAATTCGTTCATTGAATTAGATAAAATATAACTGTAAATCTCATCACAAAAATTAACACTCTTTATCCGTCCCCACAGGAAAAAAGACAATGCAAAGACTGCCAAAAGTCCTGCAATAGCAAACATATCCTTTTTATAAGACTTCATATATAAATCCTCTTTCTAATATTAGCTTCGCAATTACATATTTATTATCCCTTATACGTGGGATTTCGTAAAGCACTTATTCGCAATTACGCAAAAAATTATCCCTGCCAGTGTACTGACAAGTGTTGCCAAAATTACCGGCATTATTATAATTGACGGATTAACACTCCCGTACTGGCTTCTGTAAGCGATAATATTTACCGGTATAAGCTGCAGTGATGAAATATTTATCACAAGAAAGGTACACATTGCATTGCTTGCCGTTTCATTATTCTTCCCCAAAATGCCGTTTAACCCTGCAAGCTCCTCCATTGCCTTAAGCCCCGCCGGCGTGGCTGCCCATCCAAGCCCCAGTATATTTGCAATGAAATTTAAAGAAATATACTTAAACGCCCTATGTCCTGCGGGCACCTCGGGAAAGAGCCATGAAAGAAACGGCATAAGTTTATTCGTCGCACCCTCCACAAGTCCGGAGCGTTCAGCAATTTCCATAATTCCCGTCCACAATGCCATCACGCCGAGCATGGTTAGACAAATATTAACAGCCTCCTTTGCACTGTCAAGAATCCCGTTCCCGACCTGTGCTATATTCCCCGTTATGCTGCCATATACTATACCCACTAAAATCATAAAACCCCAGATATAATTTAACATAAAACTCTCTCACTAAGTCTTTGCTAAATTATATGCCGGGGTTCTTAAGTCTATTATAAATTATCTCATATGCAGCGGCTTCTTATCCTCAATTTCCTTCTTGGCATTTGCAATATCCTCATCATACTGTGCGATTCTTGCCTCGTATGCCTTAAGCTTTGACTTGCCGCCTGCGTCCTTGCTTCTGATACGGCGCTCAACTGTTTCGATTTCCGTTGAATAAGACTTAAGCTTCTGGTCCTTCTCGCCTATTTCCATATCAAGACGGTCCATCTCAAGCTTTAATGCCTTCTTCTCGTTCATAGCAAGCACACCAAGGGTTGCCATATGCGCTGCCTTCTCAGTACGTTCTTCACGCAGGCTCTCGAGCTCATCCGTAATGCCCTTCTTGGAATCAAGAAGAGTTTCAAGGAATTTCTCTTCCTCCTCCTGCTCCGCAATCTTACCGCCCACGGTCTTGCGAAACTCCTCATACTCAGCGGTAACAACGCTTTTCTCCTCATTAAGATGATCTATCTTAATGTTCATATTAACAACAAAATCATTGTATTCCTGCTCAAGACGTTCATTCTCACGTCGAATCTTCTCTGCCTCCTCGGCCGCTGCCTGACGTGCACGTTCTTCAGCCTCACGGCGCTCACGCTCTGCACGAAGTTCAGCTTCACGACGCTCAATCTCAGCTCTTGCCTCAGCCTCACGGCGCTCACGCTCCGCACGCTCTGCCGCTTCACGGCGTTCACGCTCAAGCTCAATCTCAACTCTCCTCTTAAGCTCTGCCTGCATCTCTTCCCATTTGTTAAGAAGCTCCGCAGGTCTTTCCGTACCTGTAGTACGGTACTCCCTGCCGTCAGGAAGAACAAAAACCGTATATGCCTGTGATGCAAAATCCTTTACATCATTAATAATCTTATCTATAATGCTGAGCCAAATCTTGTCAGTCCCGATAATCTTAAAAATACCCTCATATGCATCAAGAATATCATGGATGTTGGAGGAGTATTCCGCACAATACTTATCAAGCTCAAATAACGCTTCTACATACCTCACATCATTGGTATCCGAAAACTTATCCGTTTCAAAACGCTCCCTTAAATCGGTACATCTTCTTCTGTGCTGTGACGAAAGCTCGGATCTGGCAGAATCAACCACCGCCAAAGCATCCTCAAACATATAAACTGCTTCACGGCCGTTACCCTGACCCTGGGATGACAAAATATTAAGCGCATCCACCATACCTGCAATCATTGCCTGGCTCTTAAAGCCATACCCTGCTGCAAGTCTGACATTACTCTTGGCACAACGCAGGCCTCTTTCAAATACATCCCTGTATGCCATTCTATCCGATGTATTGATTTCTCTTAGGGAGCTGTCGACGTTGATATTGAACGATATTTTGTTAATATTTTCAAATTCTGCCTTTGTATGCTGCGGCATATCGTCATCCCCCTTTCGCAAAAACCATATAATTCGTCAATTCGGTAACCTATATTATACAACAATTTTTATTATTCAACAACCTTTAATCTACAACTTTAAAAGTTTTGTATAAATTAAACAAAATATTAATACAATTTTTTAAATATTCAACATACAACGGAACAACAGCTTACTAATCCTCTTCAATCACCTGCACATCCAAAAAATCAAAGTCTATTTCCTCCATAAAATTATCTGAACGAAACTTTACTCTGGAGTGTCTTTTAAATTCTGCTATATTGGAATCAAGCCATATCGGCACGCCCAAATCAAACTGACCGCACGCTTTTTCGATGGCATTAAATATTTTTTTGGTACGGTTAAGGTCGGAATAATCCTCGACCACCATATCTTTCAGCATATGGGTATTTTTAAATTCCCTGAACCAGATTCTCATTCCACTTCTCCATTATATGACATTTCTTTTCTTTCCCTGCAAAAAACTCTCTATATTAAGATAAACCTCGTTCACAAGACGCTCTCTTGCCTCAAAGGTTGCCCATGCCATATGCGGCGTAATGATAAGCTTGGTGCTGTCCTTTATCTGATTCAACGGATTGTCCGCACTTATCGGCTCCCTCGACACAACATCAAGTCCTGCGCCGCCGATGAGCCCCTCGTTAAGGGCGCGCACCAAATCAGCTTCATTTATTATAGGACCGCGTGCAACATTTATAAGCACAGCATTCTTTTTCATCCTTCTGAAGGCCTCATAATTCATCAGATTCTCCGTTGCCGAATTTAAAGGAGCGTGGATTGATATAACATCGGACTGTGTAAGAAGCTCATCAAAGGACAGCCTCTCATAATCACCGTTATTATTCCTTCCGCTTGTTGAATAGTAGACAACCCTGCAGCCGAAGGCTTTTGCAACGCTTGCAACACCGCGTCCTATATCTCCAAGGCCTATTATTCCCCAGGTTTTGCCCTTAAGCTCCATAAAAGCCTTGTCAAAATGTGCAAAGGAAGGGCTCTGTGAATACTCTCCGTTCTTTACATAGCTATCATAATAGCTAAGCTTCTCCATCACATAGAACATAAGTGCAAATGTGTGCTGAACCACGGAATCAGTCGAATAACCTGCAACATTTGCAACAACAATTCCCCTTGGTCTTGTATATTCAAAATCTACATTGTTATAACCCGTTGCGGTAAGTGCTATCATCCTAAGGTTTGGCGCGTTTTTAAGGGTATATTCATTCATCAGTACCTTATTGACAATGGCTATGTCCGCGGTCTTAAGGCGCTGTGCAGCCTCATCCGGCGTACTTGTCGCATACACCGTGACATTTCCCAGTTCCTTAAGCTTATCAAGACTTATATCGCTTCCGAGAGTTACAGAATCAAGAATTACTATGTTCATATGCAGCCTCCATAAATTTACTATGCATTTATTATCCGATTCATTTACTATTCTGTCAATCTTGAAATACAATCGGAAATTTGGTATAATTTTAACAGGATTTT
>CAYOHM010000068.1:0-1387 GCA_964403785.1 uncultured Alistipes sp. | reverse complement strand
TTTAAAATTAATAAGGAGGATATTTTTATGATTAACTGGAACAATCTGGATACTCTGTCAGCCTTTGGGGAGGTTATGAACAGCAGCCGCGTAAACCTTGTTGAAGAGATGTCCGGCGAAAAAGGTGCTGAACGTGTCAGAAAATACAGCGTCCCTATGGCAGAGGGTCTTACCTATAACTATGCCGCCAAGGAGGTTGACGATTCTATTTTAAAGGCTCTTGCAGCACTTGCCGACGAGGCACAGCTGACTGACAAATTTTCTGCACTCTATAATGGTGAGGTTGTCAATACAGGTGAAAAGCGTCTGGTTCTCCATCATATGACACGTGGTCAGTTAGGCAGCGCCGTTAATGCAGATAATGTCGACAAGCGTACCTTCTACGTTTCCCAGCAGGAAAAGATAGCTGATTTTGCAAATAAAGTTCACTCAGGTGAAATTACAAATGCCTCAGGTGAGAAATTCACAACCGTTGTTCAGATTGGTATCGGTGGAAGCGACCTCGGTCCGCGTGCCATGTATCTTGCTCTTGAAAACTGGGCTAAGAGCAGCGGCACATTCAAAATGGAGGCTAAATTTATCAGCAACGTAGACCCTGATGACGCAGCCGCCGTTTTAGCCTCAACAGATATAGCTCACTCAATATTCATACTTGTTTCCAAATCAGGAACAACGCTTGAAACCCTTACAAATGAAGCATTTGTAAAGAATGCCCTGACTAAAGCGGGTCTTGACCCTGCAAAGCATATGATAGCCGTAACAAGTGAAACCTCACCGCTTGCAAAGAGCAGTGATTACCTTGCGGCATTCTTTATGGATGACTATATCGGCGGACGTTTTTCCTCTACATCAGCAGTCGGCGGTGCCGTATTATCACTCGCCTTCGGTCCTGACGTATTTGCCAGCTTCTTAAAGGGTGCAGCAAACGAGGATAAGCTTGCAACCAACAAAGATTTATTAAAGAACCCTGCAATGCTTGATGCTCTTATCGGCATTTACGAGCGCAACGTACTTGGATATCCATGTACCGCCGTACTTCCGTATTCGCAGGCATTAAGCCGTTTCCCTGCACATCTTCAGCAGCTTGATATGGAGTCAAACGGCAAATCCGTTAACCGTTTCGGCGAGCCTGTAAGCTATAAGACAGGTCCAATCATATTTGGTGAGCCGGGCACAAACGGTCAGCATTCCTTCTATCAGTTATTGCATCAGGGAACTAATGTTGTACCAATCCAGTTTATAGGATTTAAAAACAGCCAGATTGGAACGGATGTTGACATTCAGGGCAGTACAAGCCAGCAGAAGCTCTGCGCTAACGTTGCCGCCCAGATTGTGGCATTTGCCTGCGGCAAGAAGGATGACAATGCCAATAAGAACTTTACAGGCG
>CAYOHM010000067.1:0-11053 GCA_964403785.1 uncultured Alistipes sp. | reverse complement strand
GAATATACAATATTAAATATAAAAAATAAAATTTCACAAGTCTATAATTTAAAGATAGATAATATAAATATTATTAAATAAAGGTGTTTTATGGTTAAAGAATATTTTGAAAAACTAAAAAACTTTGGAATAGGTAAAATATTATTGATTATGCTTGCCGGCGTCTTATTGCTGTTATCAGGCAGCACGGAGTCAGAAAAATCAGATGCTGGTGCCGATTCGGTAAATTCCGTAAAAAGTACCGTTTCACAAAACAGTACTTCGCAAAACGATATGGAGGATAGGCTTAAATTAATTATATCAAAAATGGGTGGTGTTAGTGAAGTAAATGTAATGGTTACCTTTGAAGATGACGGAGAGGAAATTCTTGTCTACGGTGAGAACATTTCAAAAAATGTCACAAAACAGGATGGGGTCGACGGTTCAAATTCCGAGGCCGAGAGCCTGACTACAACGCAGGAATATTTATATGAAAACGAAACACCATATGCGGTTAAGAAAATAGCACCAAAGGTTTGCGGTGTTGTTGTAGTGTATTACGGAGATAAAGAATTGATAGACGATATTGCACAGGCGGTTAAGGTACTTACTGATGTTGAATATAACAGAATTAAAGTATTATCAGTAAATTAGGAGGCAGTATGAAAAGAATTTTTAAACGTAATCAGATAATTATTACTTTGCTTGCGGTTATGATTGCCGTTGCAGGCTATATCAATTACATAAGCACAATTGACGGTGAGACTGCGCAGACAAACGCTAATGTGGGAAATACGGATACTCTTTATGATATATACAGCAACGATGTTGATATTGACGAAACAAGTCTTATGGAGCCGGGAACGGCAGTGATGACATCAACAAATGTTGCGGGTGCCCAGCTTGTTTCTGAGGTAAAATTAAACCGTGAACAGCTCCGTGCACAGAACAAGGAAACATTATATCTGATTATAGATAACCAGACTCTTGATGAAGCGTCAAAGCAGGCGGCAATCGATGAAATGCTCAAGATGACGACTATTTCCGAAAAAGAAATGGCAGCAGAGCTCCTTCTGGAGGCAAAGGGCTTTGGAGAATGTATTGTCACAATCATTGATGACAGTGTTGATGTTGTTGTAAACGCAAGTGAGCTGGATGATGTAAGCAGGGCGCAGATTGAGGATATTGTAAAGCGCAAGACAGAGGTATCAGCGGATAAAATTACTATATCGCCAATAAATAATTTGCAATAATTTAATAGTTTGGTATAATACTATTAAAAAAGCTTCGGAGGTACTGTGTTATGGCAAAGGAAATCAAGAATAAAGACGGATATGTTATTGATGATAAATCTGAAATCGGTGAAGTTAAAGTTTCTGCTGAGGTTGTTATGGCAGTTGCAGCAGTTGCGGCGCTCGAGGTTAAGGGCGTAAGCTCAATGCAGGGTACGGCAGCCAATGAAATCGTAACAATGCTGGGCTTTAAGAATTTATCGAACGGTGTAAGGATTGAGATTGATGAGAATGTAGCCAAGGTTACACTTGCCATCATACTTGACTACGGTTACAGCATACCAAAGGTTTCGGCACAGGTTCAGGATAAAGTTAAATCTGCCATTGAGACTATGACGGGGCTTGAAGTAAGTTCTGTTAATGTCAGAATTGCCGGTGTAAATATCGACAAAGTAAAATAAATTTGCTATAATGAAAGATGTCTTTTTATAAGACATCTTTTTTTTCGCAATAATCGGTTTACATATGTTTGGAGGATAATATGACAAGAAGAAAACAAAGAGAGCTTGCTTTCCTGATGCTTTTCGGAACAGAATTTCACAAAGAAACGGAGTTTCCGGCTCAGGATGATATATATATAGATAATCTTGAAACAGAGATAAGCGATGAGGACAGAGCTTATGTCTGCCAAAAGGTATCGGCTACCCGCGGGAAAATAAAAGAAATTGACACAATGATTTCCCAAAAGGCCAAGGGCTGGTCAATTGACAGAATAGGCAGGGTGGAGCTTACTATCCTGCGTCTGTCGATTTATGAAATACTTTTTGATGATGATATTCCTGTGAGTGTATCCATCAATGAGGCTGTTGAGCTCGCAAAGAAATTTGGAGGAGATGATGCTCCTTCATTTGTTAACGGTATTTTATCAAAATTTGCTGATTAAGGATTGGTTATGGCATCTGTTTATTCTGTCGGACAAGTTAATACATACATAAAGAATATGTTTACACAGGATATCCTTTTGACAAGGCTTACTGTTAAGGGTGAGGTATCGAACTGCAAATACCATACCTCTGGGCATATTTATTTTACAATAAAGGATGAAGCCGGAACACTTGGGGCTGTTATGTTTGCAGGAAACCGTAAGGGTCTTGCTTTCAGATTATCGGACGGACAGAAGGTTCTTGTGACGGGCAACATCGGTGTGTATGAGCGTGACGGGAAATATCAGATGTACGCAGCTTCAATTGTGCTTGACGGAGAAGGTGATTTGTTTGCCAGATACCAGAAATTAAAAGCAGAGCTTGAGGAGATGGGGATGTTTGATGCATCCTATAAAAAGCCTATTCCCAGGTTTGCAAGGACGATAGGCATTGTTACTGCTTCAACGGGAGCTGCGATAAGGGATATCATCAATATCTCGTCGAGAAGAAATCCATATGTTCAGCTTGTTCTGTATCCTGCCATAGTTCAGGGTGAATATGCGGCAGAATCGATAGTAAAGGGAATAGAATATCTGGATAATTATGGCGTCGATACGATTATTATCGGACGTGGCGGCGGGTCAATAGAAGATTTGTGGGCATTTAATGAAGAGATTGTGGCAAGGGCTGTTTTTAATTGCAGCACGCCTGTGATTTCAGCAGTCGGGCATGAAACAGATTATACCATTGCGGATTTTGTATCCGATCTCAGGGCACCGACGCCTTCGGCAGCAGCGGAGCTTGCTGTTTTTGATATTAACCATTTCAGCAGTATGCTGGATAATTACAGGCAGGACTTATTGCATGCCGTTACAGGCAGGCTGTCGGCTTACCGCAATATATTAAATCAATATCAGGTTTCATTTAAGTTTCTCAACCCGCAGGCTGTTCTTAACGATAAAAAAATTACGCTGTCATCCTATGAAGACAGCTTAAAACGCCTTATGAACCTTGCAATTGAGAAAAAGCGCAATACATTGGCACTCCTTTCGGGCAGCCTTAATGCAAATTCACCTCTTAAAAAAATAAGTTCGGGGTATGCATATGTCAGCGATACACAGGATAATAAGGTCAGCAGGGCGGCAGGCGTAAATAAAGGAGATAAGCTTAAACTCACGCTGGCTGACGGAGTTATTTTAAGTGAAGTTTTGGAAACAAATACGCAAAATTTATAAAAGTTCGGGTGGTATTATGGCAAAACAGATTTCTTTAGAAGAATCCTTTGATAAAATTGAGAAAATCATAGCTTCACTGGAGGATGAAAAAGTGACGTTGGAGGAGTCCTTTAAGCTGTATAACGAGGGCTTAAAATTGGTTAAGACCTGTAATAGTCAGATTGATAAGGTAGAAAAGCAGATTATTGTTCTTAATCAGGAGGATAGTGACGATGAATTTTAGGGATAAATTAAACGAACAGGCAGAGTATGTGGATACCCTGTTAAGAAGCTTTCTCCCTGCGAAGGAGGGCTTTCAGAGTATCGTTATGGATGCGATGGAATACAGTGTAATGGCAGGAGGCAAAAGACTTCGTCCCATTCTTATGAAGACCTGCTATGATATTTTTGGCGGTGAGAGAGAATATATTAATAATTTTATGGCAGCAATGGAAATGCTTCATACATATTCGCTTGTGCATGATGATTTGCCGGCCATGGATAATGATGAATACAGAAGAGGACGTAAGACCACGCATATTGTGTACGGTGAGGCTATGGGTATTCTGGCGGGTGATGCACTTTTAAATTACGCATATGAAACCTGTGTGAAGGCGTTTTCAAAGGCAGTGGATATCACGGATTATCAAAGAATTTCAAGGGCGATGGAGGTCTTTATGACCAAGTCGGGCATTTTCGGAATGATTGGCGGACAGGTGGTCGATGTTATTTCAGAGGGCAGAAATATATCTGCCAAGGAGCTTGATTTTATTTTCAGATTAAAAACAGGCGCTCTGTTAGAAGCTTCAATGATGATTGGAGCAATACTGGCAGGAGCTGATGACAGTGAGATAGATGTAATCGAAAAAATCGGCGGCAGCATCGGAATGGCATTTCAGATACAGGATGATATCCTGGATTTGCTGGGCGACGAGCAGCTTATCGGAAAGCCTGTATTAAGTGATGTCAGAAACGAGAAAACAACATATGTTAAGCTTTACGGTCTGGATAAGGCCAAAGCGGATGTTATTAAATATTCAGAAGAAGCCAAAGAGCTGCTTTATACATTAAATAATGAAAACCGTAATGAGGGCATTGAATTTGCCGGTGAACTCATTGAATTGCTTGTAAACAGGAATAAATAGGAATTGAAGTGGGTTTTAGTATGATACTTGAACAAATAAACGAGCCAGGTGACATTAAGAAGATAGACCCTTCACAATACGATATGCTGGCAGAGGAAATCAGAACATTTTTAATTGAAAATATAAGTAAGACCGGAGGGCATCTCGCTTCAAATCTCGGAGTTGTCGAGCTTACAATGGCAATGCACCTGGTGTTTGATCTCCCAAAGGATAAGATAATATGGGATGTGGGTCATCAGTCATATACACATAAAATACTTACCGGGCGCAAAAATATGTTCAATAAGCTGAGAATGTTCGGAGGAATGAGTGGTTTCCCAAAGCGCCATGAAAGTGATTATGATGCATTTGATACAGGGCATAGTTCCACCTCCATATCAGCGGGGCTTGGGTATGTCCACGCAAGGGAGATATGCAAAGAGGATTACAGTGTAGTATCGGTAATCGGAGATGGTGCGCTTACCGGCGGAATGGCGCTGGAAGCGCTTAATAATGCTTCAAATCTCAAGTCCAATTTTATTATTGTGCTGAATGATAATAATATGTCTATTTCTCAGAATGTGGGCGGAATTTCAAATATGCTCAATGAAATAAGAACCGCTGAGAAATATAATCATATAAAGGATAATGTGAAGGAACATCTTTCACAAATGCCTGCGGGCGTGGGCGATAAGGTTATAAAGAAAATCAAAAAGACCAAAAAAAACATAAAGCAGTTTTTTATTCCGGGAATGAATTACGAGGATATGGGAATTACATATATCGGACCGATTGACGGATATGATATTCCGAAGCTTATCAAGGCATTTACCATAGCCAAGAAGGTTAAACATGGCGTTTTGGTGCATGTAATCACCAAAAAGGGTAAGGGATATAAGTTTGCAGAGAAGAATCCGGGCAATTTCCATGGTGTAAATCCGTTTGATGTTAAGACCGGAAAAACCCTGCATAAATCCGGCTGTAAGACCTTTACGAAGGCTTTTTCGGAGGAAATGCTTGAGTTAGCTCAGAATGATAATAAAATTGTTGCAATTTCGGCGGCTATGCCGGACGGAACGGGACTTTCTGAATTCAAAAAGGCTTATCCGGACAGATTTTTTGACGTGGGCATTGCAGAAGAACACGCACTGACCTTTTCAGCCGGACTTGCGGCAGGCGGACTAAAGCCGGTTGTTGCAATTTATTCATCGTTTATGCAAAGGGCATATGACCAGATAATACATGATGTATGTCTTCAAAAGCTGCCGGTTGTTATGGCGGTTGACAGAGCCGGTCTGGTAGGTAATGACGGAGAAACACATCAGGGAATTTTTGATTTATCATATTTATCCGGTATTCCGAATATGACTGTATTGGCGCCGAAAAACGGAGAAGAATTAAAGCATATGTTAAGCTTTGCAGTTGAAGCACAGGTCCCGATTGCACTCAGGTATCCGCGCGGAAGCTGTGAATTATGTGCGGGCGAGGGCATTGCTCCGATTGTGTACGGCAAGAGCGAAGTGATAAGACGAAGGGATAAAATAGCGGTTTTGGCAGTCGGTAATCTGGTTGATAATGCAATCAAAATAAGTGATGAGCTTTACAAGGAGGGCATCCCTGTTACAGTGGTTAATGCGAGATTTGTTAAGCCTGTCGACACAGAGATTATTGATGAGCTTGCAAAAAATCACAGCGTACTTATCACATACGAGGAAAATGTCAGAAGCGGCGGCTTCGGTGATGCCGTACTCAGGTATGTTTCAGACGCCAATCTGGATGTGCGCGTATATAATATTGCACTTCCGGATAATTATATTGAGCATGGCAGCGTTGACATATTAAGACGGGAAACCGGAATAGATAAAGAAACGGTTATGAATAAAATACGCAGTATTTATGAGGGCTTAAAATGAAGGAACGATTAGATGTTTTACTGGTCTCAAATGGATTTGCACCTTCAAGGGAGAAGGCAAAGGCGATTATTATGTCGGGGATTGTCTATGTGAACGGACAGAAAGAGGACAAAGCCGGCACAATGTTTGATGAGAAAGCGGTAATTGAGGTTAAAGGCAGCACATTAAAATATGTAAGCCGTGGCGGATTAAAACTTGAAAAGGCAATGGCCAATTTCGATATTACGCTTGATGGCAAGGTGTGTATGGATGTTGGCTCTTCTACGGGCGGATTTACAGACTGTATGCTTCAAAACGGTGCTGTTAAGGTCTATTCCGTTGATGTCGGACATGGACAGCTTGATTGGAAGCTGCGTCAGGACGAGAGGGTTGTCTGTATGGAGGGCACAAATATCCGGTATGTTGTACCCGAGGATATAAACGAACCGGTTGAGTTTGCAAGTATAGATGTTTCATTTATTTCGCTTACCAAGGTTTTGCTCCCTGTAAAAAATCTGCTTACACAGGATGGGCAGATTGCATGTCTTATCAAACCGCAGTTTGAGGCAGGACGTGAAAAGGTAGGAAAAAAAGGCGTTGTTCGGGATAAGGGTGTTCATGAAGAGGTTATTGGGCTGGTTTGTGATTACGCAGTATCAATAGGCTTTGAACTTCTTAATCTGGAATTTTCACCGATAAAAGGACCGGAGGGAAATATTGAATATCTGCTGCATTTGCAAAAGCATGAAGATGGTGCTGCAAGGAAAAATATGCCTTTTGATATACACGAAATTGTTGAAAAAGCACATGAAATATTGTAATATTACTATATAATGACGTTTGAGGGGTAAGTTAGTATGCGTAAGTTTTATGTCGTTACAAATAAAGTAAAAGACCCTGACTTTTCTTTTACATATGAAATTGTTAAATACCTGAAAGGACTAGGCTTTGAATGTGAGTGTCAGGATATCAATGAAGACCTTAAATATACAAGATACCGATACACCAATGCGGACAAGATTCCGGAGGATGTGGACTGCATCATAGTACTTGGCGGTGACGGCACCTTAATTCAGGCATCAAGGGATCTTAACAAGAAAAATATTCCTATGCTGGGTGTTAATATCGGTACGCTCGGTTTCCTCACGGATGTTGATAAGGATAATATATATTATGCATTGTCTTCAATAATCAAGAAGGACTATGAGATTGACAGCCGTATGATGCTGCATGGTTCGGTTTATCGCAACGGTGAAATGATTTACGATAATACCGCGCTCAATGATATTGTAATCAACAGATGCGGAACACTTAAGGTTATTGATTTTGACATATATGTAAACGGAGAATTCCTTAATGCATATTCGGCTGACGGTGTTATAATTGCCACAGCTACGGGCTCTACCGCATACAGCCTTTCAGCAGGCGGTCCGATTGTTCAGCCCAATGCTGAGATTATGATGATAACTCCAATTTGTCCGCATACGCTCAATAAGAGAAGCATTATTCTTAGTGATGATGATACTATTGAGGTTGTGATGAGTGATAATAAGGGCCTTAAGGAGGAACGAGTTGCTTCATTTGACGGTGAGCTTTTCTGTAAAATGGTAACCGGTGACAGGATAATTATTAAGAGGGCGGATACCAAGGCAGATTTTATTAAGACGAATAAGCTCAGCTTCCTGCAGCTTATAGGCAAGAAGATGAACAATAACTAGGAGTACGGATGAAGAAGAGTCTTAGACATTCAAAGATAATAGAACTAATTAATTCCTATGACATCGGAACACAGGAGGAGCTGGCGAAAATGCTCAGCGAGCAAGGGTACGATGTTACGCAGTCAACAATTTCAAGGGATATCAGGGATCTTAATCTTTTAAAGGTTTGTGCCGAGGATGGCAGGCAGAAGTATGCATATAATGTACGAAATCCTGAGGAGCTTGGCGAAAAGTATACCAGGGTTCTCAGGGATGGATTTGTAAGTATGGATACCTCGCCGGGTCTTTTGGTAGTTCGGACCGTTTCAGGAATGGCAATGGCGGTTGCAGCGGCTATTGATGCAATGAATATGAACGAGATAATCGGCTCAATTGCAGGGGATGACACTATAATGTGCGCCGTGAAGTCTTCGGATGATGCAAGAATGGTGATGAATGCCATAAATAAGATTGTACGACATTAAAGTCTATATGTAAGGTGAAAGTATGCTTATAAATTTACACGTAAAGAATCTGGCACTTATTGAAGAGGCGGATATTAATTTTACTGATGGGCTGAATATTCTCACAGGTGAAACCGGAGCCGGTAAGTCCATACTGATTGGTTCAGTTAATGCAGCCCTTGGAGCAAAGGTTACATCGGATTTTATAAGAAGCGGAGCTGAGTATGGTCTGTGCGAATTGACCTTTAAGGTTGATTCACCGGACAGAATCAATAAGCTTAAGGACCTTGAGGTATCGGAGCTTGACGAGGGAATAGTAATTATTTCCCGAAAAATTATGCATCAAAGGTCTGTGACAAAGGTAAACGGCGAAACAAGGACAATAGGCGATGTCAAAAAAATAGCCGAGCTTTTGATAGATATTCACGGACAAAATGAGCATCAATCCCTGCTTTATAAGGAAAATTATGTTGCCCTGATTGACAGATACGCCGGCAGCGAAATCCTGCCTGTCCATGATGCTCTCGAGGCTGAATACAAAAAATATACCGAAATCAAAGAAGAACTTGCGGAATATGATATGGATTCGGGGCAGTCACTCAAGGAATTATCCTATCTGAGCAGTGAGCTGCGTGATATTGAGATGGCTAATCTTCGCGAAGGTGAGGATATAGAGCTGGAGGCAGCATTTAAAAAATATAATAATTCAATGAAAATTGTCGAGAATATGGAGAATGCGTATAATGTGCTAAATGCAAGTGATGACAGTGTTTTTGATAAGCTGGGCACTGTATATCGCTATGTTTACTCGGCACTTAAATATGATGAAGAACTTAACAATATAGCCCAACAGATAAAGGAAGCAGAGGATATACTAAATGGACTTAGCTCGGATATAGGCAGTTATATTTCAGCCATTGATTTTGATAGTATGAAATTTAACGAAATAGAAAAGAGATTAAGTCTTATTAATTCATTTAAACAAAAATATGGTAATTCAATTGAAGCAATAAAGAGTTATGCAAAAGAGCAGCAGCAAAGGCTGGATAAATTAGAAAATTTTGAGAAAAATAAAAAGCACCTTCAAGAAAAGCTAGCCGAAGAAAAGGAAAAGGTTTTATACATATGTGAAGAGCTGTCAGCACATCGAAAAAGGGCTGCTGAAAAATTAGCTGCTGACATAACAGATGCTCTGAAGGAGCTTAATTTTCTGGATGTCAGATTTGAAATTACAAATACTAAGCTAAAATACTTCGGCGTTAACGGATTTGATGAATTTGATTTTATGATAAGTACAAATCCGGGCGAGGAGCTTAAGCCTCTGTCAAAGGTTGCATCGGGCGGCGAGCTTTCAAGAATTATGCTTGCGATTAAGTCATCACTTGCGGATAAGGATGATATTGAGGCGCTTATATTTGATGAAATCGACACCGGAATCAGCGGACGTACTGCTCAGATGGTTTCACAGAAATTAAATGAGATAAGCAGAACGCATCAGGTTATCTGTATTACGCATCTGCCGCAGATTGCGTCAATGGCGGACGAACATTTTCTGATAGAAAAAAATGTTAATAACGGCACTACCAAAACCACCATCAAAAGACTTGACAAGGATGCCTGCGTCCTTGAACTTGCAAGGCTTCTCGGAGGTGTTTCCATAACAGAAAACGTTATAAATAATGCAAAAGAAATGAAAGATTTGGCATTACAATCAAAAACTTCTAAATAGTTCTTGTACTTAAATACACATACTATTTCTACTAAAAAGCAAAGGAGAGATAGTATGTGTATTCGTTTAAAGTACAGGATTTTTTTATATTGCGGCTTAATACTTTTAACGCTTGGCGTATCGGGATATTTGCTGTATCTCGTTGATAACAGGCTTCCTGATAGAATAATACTTAAAAATAATGAAGAAAAAGTTGTTGACCTTGATATTCCGTTTACCGGTGAAATTGTTTCACTGAATGTAAGCGGCAATATGGTATCGTCTGTTAATTTTAACAGACCTGTAACAATTTCCACGGGGGAGGCTGCGTCATATAACGTAAAGCTCAAGCTCTTTGGATTTATTAATTATAAAAATATACAAATTAATGTTGTCGAAAATAAAGAGCTTTATGCATGTGGTATTCCTGTCGGTGTATACTTAAAATCAGACGGAATTCTTGTAATAAATACTGCTTCCTTTACTGATAAAACGGGAATGAGCGTCTGCCCGGCGGCAAATATAATCCAAAGCGGTGATTACATTATGTCAGTAAATAGTAATCCAATATCGGATAAAATGGAACTCATAGACAGCATCTCAGAAAGTGGAGGCAATCCTGTTGTTTTAAATATAAGAAGGGATGATAATTATTTTGATGTTAAGATAACACCGCAGGCTGACGAAAATGGAGATTATAAGCTGGGAATATGGATTCGTGATGATATGCAGGGAATAGGAACTCTGACATTTGTAGATGAGCAGGGAAGATTCGGCTCCTTGGGGCATGGAATAAGCGATATTGATACCGGTGAAATAT
>CAYOHM010000066.1:0-11203 GCA_964403785.1 uncultured Alistipes sp. | reverse complement strand
CTTGAGGCAGTTTACCTTGCGGCAACAACAAAATCACATCGCTCAGGTAAAGACAGAGAGATGATAAAATTTGATAATGAAGAAGCCCATATTAAAGCGATAGTAGAAAAAAACGGTGTTTCCTTCAGAATTGATATGCATATCAAGAAAAACAAAGCAAAGGGAATAGCAATAAACGGTATTCCAATCAAAAAGGCGTCAGAATTATTTGGCATAATTAATATAGTTATATTTTCGCCGGAGGACCTTAACATAATAAAGGATGGTCCTGCTGCAAGAAGAAGACTGGTTGATATGCAGCTGTGCCAGATAGACAAAATATATTTAAGTGACATAACAGCCTACAATAAAATACTTTTGCAGAGAAATAAGCTGTTAAAGGAGCTTTCCTTTAAGGATGATGCAAAGGACACACTGGATGTGTGGGATATGCAGCTTATAAATTACGGCAGAAGGATAATCAAAAGACGTGAAGCATTCATTGAAGAAATTAATTCTGTAATAGGAGGTATCCATAAGGAATTAACAGGAGGCAGGGAATGTATAGCCATAAAATACGAACCCTTCGTTAATGTGCAGGAATTTGAAAAACAGCTTTTTGCATACAGGGAGCGTGATTTAAAGACTAAAATGACAAATATAGGACCGCACAGGGATGATATTTGTTTTATGGTAAATGACAGGGATGTGAGAAAATACGGTTCACAGGGTCAGCAGAGAACAACAGCTCTCTCACTTAAATTAGCAGAGATAGAGCTGGTAAAGAAAATAATAAATGATAATCCCATTTTATTGTTGGATGATGTTTTATCGGAGCTTGACAGCAGCAGGCAAAATTATCTGTTAAACAGTATTAAGGATATTCAGACCATTATTACATGTACAGGTCTTGATGATTTTATTAATAACAGATTTAAAATAAATAAGATTTATAAAGTAGTTGAAGGCAGAATATATGCTGAAAATTAATATGTTTGGAGGAGTAAGATGAGTACTGAATACGGCGGCGATCAAATACAGATATTGGAAGGACTCGAAGCAGTCCGCAAAAGACCGGGTATGTACATAGGAAGCACATCTTCAAGAGGATTACATCATCTTGTATATGAGATAGTGGATAATGCGGTTGATGAGGCATTAGCCGGTTTTTGCGATACAATTGAAGTGACAATACATGAAGATAACTCCGTAACTGTTATTGATAACGGACGTGGAATTCCTGTGGATATAAACCATAAGACAGGTCTTCCTGCTGTACAGGTAGTATTTACCGTACTCCATGCAGGCGGCAAGTTCGGAGGAGGAGCATACAAGGTTTCAGGAGGACTGCACGGCGTAGGTGCATCCGTTGTTAATGCTCTTTCACAGTGGCTTGAGGTAAAGGTATATACTAAAGGCAGGGTTTACCAGCAAAGATATGAGAGAGGAGCAGTTATGTATCCTCTTAAGGAGGTCGGTGAATGTGACGCTGACAAGACAGGAACTGAGGTAACCTTCAAGCCGGACGGAGAAATATTTGAAGATTTGGTTTATGATTTTGATATATTAAAAACCAGACTTCGTGAAATGGCATTTTTGACAAAGGGCATCAGGATAGTACTCAGGGACGAGCGAGAGGACGGCAAGGAAAGAACCTTCCATTATGAGGGAGGTATTAAGGAATTTGTCCAGTATCTTAATAAGTCAAAGGCACCATTGTACGAGGATATAATTTACTGTGAAGGCAAGAAGGATAATGTTATGGTGGAGGTTGCGCTGCAGCATAACGATTCCTTTAATGAAAGCACTTACAGCTTCGTAAATAATATTAATACACCTGAGGGAGGTACACATCTGGCAGGCTTTAAGAATGCCCTGACCAAGACCTTTAATGATTACGGAAGAAGTATGAAGCTTATCAAGGAAAATGAGCAGAATCTTACAGGTGATGATATTCGTGAAGGACTTACGGCGATAGTAAGCATCAAGATAGAAGACCCGCAGTTCGAGGGTCAGACAAAGCAAAAGCTCGGTAATTCAGAGGCAAGGGGTGCTGTTGACAGCATTGTAAGTGAACAGCTCACATATTACCTGGAACAGAATCCTGCTGTTGCAAAGCTGATTATTGAGAAGTCGATGCTTGCTCAAAGAGCAAGGGAGGCTGCGAGAAAGGCAAGGGACCTTACCAGAAGAAAGACGGCGCTTGAATCAACAGCCCTTCCGGGTAAGCTTGCAGACTGTTCGGACAAGAATCCTGAAAATTGCGAGATATATCTGGTAGAGGGAGATTCAGCCGGCGGTTCGGCAAAAACCGCAAGAAGCCGTGCGACACAGGCAATACTTCCGCTTAGAGGTAAGATACTTAATGTTGAAAAGGCAAGACTTGACCGTATACTTGCCAATGATGAAATAAAAGCCATGATTACCGCATTTGGAACGGGTATTCATGAGGATTTTGATATTTCAAAGCTTAGATATAATAAGATTATAATAATGACGGATGCGGATGTTGACGGTGCACACATCAGCACATTGTTGCTTACGTTCTTTTACAGGTTTATGCCTGAGCTTATAAAACAGGGGCATGTATATCTTGCGCAGCCGCCTCTTTATAAGCTTGAAAAGAATAAGAAAATCTGGTATGCGTACAGCGACGATGAATTAAATGAGATTCTTCTTGAGGTAGGCCGTGACCAGAATAATAAAATCCAGCGGTACAAGGGTCTTGGTGAGATGGATGCGGAGCAGTTGTGGGAAACGACAATGGACCCTGCAAAAAGAATACTTAAGAAGGTTATAATTGATGATGAATCCGAATCGGAGGTAGATGTTACATTTACAACCCTTATGGGTGATGATGTAGAGCCGAGAAGAGAATTTATTGAAACAAATGCCAAGTATGTAAAGAATCTTGATATATAATAATATTTAAGAAAGATAGGAGCAGCATATGGATGAACATATCTTTGATAAGGTCCACGAGGTAGATTTAAAAAAGACAATGGAGGATTCTTATATTGACTACGCAATGAGTGTAATCGCTGCAAGAGCCCTCCCGGATGTAAGAGATGGTCTTAAGCCTGTTCAGCGAAGAATATTATATTCAATGATTGAATTGAATAACGGTCCTGACAAGCCTCACAGAAAGTGTGCGCGTATTGTCGGTGATACAATGGGTAAGTATCATCCTCACGGAGATTCATCAATCTATGAAGCATTGGTAAAGCTGGCTCAGGATTTTTCGACCAGATATCCTTTGGTTGACGGACATGGAAATTTTGGTTCTGTCGATGGTGACGGGGCAGCCGCCATGCGTTATACGGAGGCAAGGCTGAGTAAGATTTCCATGGAAATGCTCGCGGACATCAATAAAGATACGGTGGATTTTATTCCTAACTTTGATGAAACCGAGAAAGAACCGGTAGTAATGCCGTCGAGATTTCCTAATCTTCTCGTCAATGGTACTTCCGGTATCGCGGTAGGTATGGCAACTAATATACCTCCTCATAATTTAAGAGAAGTTATAGCTGCGGTTAATAAGATTATTACAAATCAGATTAACGAGGACAGACAGACAGAAATAGATGAAATACTTGATATTGTAAAAGGACCTGATTTTCCTACGGGTGCTTCAATCCTCGGAAAAATGGGAATAACACAGGCTTACAGAACTGGACGCGGCAAGATAAAGGTTCGTGCCGTGACAGATATTGAGGCAATGTCAAACGGCAAGAACAGGATTATAGTTTCCGAGCTTCCGTATATGGTTAATAAGGCAAGGCTTATTGAAAAGATTGCCGAGCTTGTAAGGGATAAAAAGATTGACGGAATAACCGACCTTCGCGATGAATCCGACAGGGAGGGTATGAGAATCGTAATCGAGCTGCGCAAGGATGCCAATGCAAATGTTGTGCTTAATCATTTGTATAAGCATACACAGATGCAGGATACCTTCGGTGTCATTATGCTCGCGCTTGTTGATAACCAGCCAAAGGTGCTTAATCTCCTTGATATGCTTAACTACTATCTGCTTCATCAGAAGGAGGTAGTGACAAGGAGAACAAAATTTGACCTCAATAAAGCAGAGGAAAGAGCACATATATTAGAGGGCTTGATGATAGCGCTTGATAATATTGACGAGGTAATCAATATTATCAGAAGCTCAGAAAATGTGGCAATAGCTAAACAAAGACTTATGGAAAGATTCGGTCTTAGTGATGCACAGTCACAGGCCATTGTGGATATGAGACTTCGTGCTCTCACAGGTCTTGAAAGAGAGAAGCTTGAGAAAGAGTATGAGGAATTAATGGCACTTATTACAAGATTAAAGGAAATTCTTGCTGATGAGAAGGTTCTTTTGGGTGTGATAAGGGATGAGCTTACGGTTATTTCGGACAAATACGGAGATGACAGAAGAACATCCATCGGATATGACGAGGACGAGATATCCATCGAGGACCTTATTCCAAGGGAGGATACCGTAATTGCACTTACTAACCTCGGATATATCAAGAGAATGACGCCTGAGAATTTTAAAAATCAGAATCGCGGCGGTAAGGGAATCAAAGGTATGCATACAATAGAGGATGACTATATTGAGGACCTCCTTATGGCAAATTCACATAGTGAAATGATGTTCTTTACAAATAAGGGACGTGCTTACCCGCTTAAGGCATATCAGATTCCGGAGGCCAGCAGAACAGCCAGAGGAACTGCAATTGTAAATATTCTCCAGCTTATGCCGGGTGAAAAGATTTCCGCAATGATTTGTATGGATGGATGTACGGATGATAGCTTTTTATTCTTCTCAACAAAGAGTGGAATTGTAAAAAAGACAAGCATACTTGAATTCCAGCATATCAGAAAACGTGGTATTCAGGCAATCACCTTAAGAGATGATGATGAATTAATAGAGGTTAAGCTTACAGACAATACAAAGGATATAATATTGGTTACAAAATACGGACAGTGTATAAGATTCAATGAGAAGGATGTGCGTAATACCGGAAGAACATCAATGGGCGTAATCGGTATGAATCTTGATGACGGTGATGAGATTGTAGGAATGCAGCTCAGCACGCAGGGAGATTCACTTCTTATTGTTTCGGAAAACGGTCTTGGAAAAAGAACAATGATAGAAGAATTTACAACCCAGCATCGTGGAGGCAAGGGTGTAAAATGCTACAAGATAAACGAAAAGACAGGAAATGTAATCGGAGTTAAGGCTGTTGATGACAGCAGGGAGATAATGCTTATAACAACGGAGGGAATAATCATCCGTATGGAGGTTAAGCAGATAAATACTCTCGGACGTATTACATCAGGTGTCAAGCTTATTAATCTTGATGAAAACATCAAGGTTGCCAAGATTGCCAAAGTAAGAAACAATCCGGAAGAAGAAGTATCTGAAAATGACAGTATAGAGTAGGCGAAAATACAGCAAATAAAAGCAGAAATTATGGGGTATTGTTGATGAGAACCGTAAAAACAGAAGTCATTGTGGAAAACATTAAACAGATGTGTATCGAAGCAGCGCATTATCTTACTGATGATATGAAGCAGGTGTTTGAAGAAGCAGTACAGGGTGAGGAATCACCCTTAGGTAAGCAGGTACTTAACCAGCTAAAGGAAAATCTTCAGATAGCAGGAAGTGATATGATTCCTATTTGTCAGGATACCGGAATGGCTGTTATATTTGTAAAAATAGGACAGGAGGTACACATTGAAGGCGGGAATCTTACGGATGCAATCAATGAGGGAGTAAGAAGAGGATACACAGAGGGATTTTTGAGAAAATCCGTGGTATCCGACCCAATACTTCGTGAGAATACAAAGGATAATACACCTGCAGTAATTCATTATGATATTGTGGATGGAGATGCTATTGATATAACAGTTGCACCGAAGGGCTTCGGCAGTGAAAATATGAGCAGAGTATTTATGTTAAAGCCGGCGGATGGTATTGAGGGAGTTAAAGAAGCGATTCTCACCGCCGTAAAGGATGCCGGACCAAATGCCTGTCCTCCTATGGTGGTAGGTGTCGGCATTGGAGGAACCTTTGAAAAGTGTGCACTGCTTGCCAAAAAGGCACTCACAAGAAATGTGCTTGAACCTTCACAGATTCCCTATGTCAGGGAGCTTGAGGAGGAAATGCTTGACAAAATAAATTGTCTTGGGATAGGCCCGGGAGGTCTTGGAGGAACAAAGACAGCACTTGCCGTAAATGTTGAAACATATCCGACACATATCGCAGGTCTTCCGGTTGCGGTAAATATATGCTGTCATGTAAACAGGCATTCACATAGAGTGATATAGAGCCTTAGATAAATGCGGATATTAAGGAGATAAATATGGACAGATATATCAACGCACCGATAAGTGACGAGGATGCACGTTCTCTCAGAGCAGGAGATTATGTATATATAACGGGAACTATTTATACAGCCCGCGATGCAGCACATAAAAGAATGGATGAGGCATTAAAAGAAGGAAAAGAATTACCTTTGGATATGAAAAACAATATCATATATTATATGGGACCTTCTCCTGCGAGGGAGGGTAGACCAATCGGCTCGGCAGGACCTACAACTGCAAGCCGTATGGATAAATATGCACCGAAGCTTCTTGACCTCGGACTTAAGGGAATGATAGGAAAGGGCAAAAGGTCACAGGCAGTTAAGGACGCGATAATCAGAAATGGTGCGGTTTATTTCGCAGCAGTCGGAGGTGCCGGTGCGCTTCTTGCACAAAGAATCATAAAATCAACGGTAATAGCGTATGATGATCTTGGAACGGAGGCAATCAGGAAGCTTCAGGTAAAGGATTTTCCGGTAATCGTGGTTATGGATTCAGAGGGAAATAATCTCTACGAAACGGCAATAGAGCAATATAAGAAAATATAAGTTGACTTTTCTGACACGGTATAGTATAGTATTTCTTGTGTCTTGGCAAAAGTCAGATATATATCATATTGTTGTATGATTAGGAGTAGTACTCAAGTGGCCGAAGAGGTGCCCCTGCTAAGGGTATAGGTCGGGAAACCGGCGCGAGGGTTCAAATCCCTCCTGCTCCGCTAAAAAAAGAAGTCAGTTATTTACTGACTTCTTTTTTATTTTGAAAATTACGGCAAATACTGCCCATATATCTTAAATGCGTCATAAATACAGTGCCACTTATTAGTTGATGCTGCGGTAACACATACATAGGCTTTTGAGTCTTTTATGGCATAGCTGACCATACAATTTCCGGCTTCCGCAGTATATCCGGTCTTTCCGGCTGTAATTGTGACATTTTCAACCTCAGTTCCGTACATTCTGCTGAACATGGTGCTGGTAAGAGCAATACCATCAGGATTTTGCGTGGTCTTTGTGGTTGTGTACTGATATGTTGAAAGAACCTGTGCACATAAATCGTTTTGCATGGCATATGCCATTATCGTTGCCATCTCAGCGCAGGTTGTTACCTGTGTTTCATCATACAGACCGGAAGGATTCACAAAATGAGTTTTAGTTAATCCAATTTCCGTGCATTTTTCGTTCATAAGCTGAGCAAAGGCATCCTCAGAACCGGCTACCGCATTAGCAATGGCGGTTGCTGCATCAGCACCTGACGGCAGAATCAAGCCGTATAAAATATCAATCACAGGCACAGTTTCATTTTCTTCAAATCCTGCTCTTGAAGCCCCTGCGTAAATATGCGGAGCTATATCATCATATGTAAATGTATATGTGGAAGGAATTTGGTCAAGGTGTTCTGCAGCTACAAGAAGGGTCATAACCTTTGTCATTGAAGCCGGATAAATAGTGGTATCACATTCCCTTCCGGCAATTATCGTCAAATCCTCCGCCCGCATCAAAACTGCATAGGGTGCCTTTATATCTTCACTTGTTATATCAATGTAATCGTCGGATTTCACGGCAGCAGCCGGAAAATCATTGCTTGAAGCAGGGGTATCAAGGTCGGGGTCATCATCTTCATAGGTATCAGGAAATTCCTCCTGAGTATACTCAGAGTCAGAATCATATATAATTGAAACAGCTTCTTTATTAGTAAAATGGCGGACTAATTTTACAATTCCCGAAATCACTCCCCAAATAATCAGAAAAAATAAAAAAAGCGTAAGAGTGAGCATAATCAGCCCCCTAATCTTACGCTGTCTTTTTTTTAATTTTCTTGCACGCCTTTTTCTCCGGCGTCTTAAAATTTCTTCCTCGGATAATTCATACATATCGTTCATAAATAAGTCCCCCGATTATTTAATCGTTCTCGTCTGTAATCGCACGGCTGCGCTGCATACGCTCCATCTGTTTTGCAGCAATATATCTGTCGATGGTGCTGCTGCGGGACTTATTAACAATTTTACAGCCAATATGTTTACTCTTTTCATCCAGCTCCTGAATATGCACAACCTGGGCGGTAATTGAAAAATTCAAATCAGTTATTTCGCGGGTGCTGCGGTTTATCAATTTATCACTGAAGGAAATGTGGGCGATGTCACCGAGATTGCACGAATAGTCCAGACCGGTAACAAAACCTATTCCGTTTAAACTTATATCCTTTATCACTACCTCTCGGGCAGCCCTGTTAAGACCGAGCTGTGCTATACCGTCAATACCGAGCCACAAACGAAATTCCTGGCGCCGGTTGTAGGGGTTCATATTTTTATCGCTGAATATAATATGGTATTCATTTCCGGTAGGAAGCTTAATGGCATTTATTTGAATTCCGTTGAAAAGATAGGGCTTACTGTCAACTATACAATCCAGAACGTATTGGATATTACCTACAGGAAAGCCGACAACCTTATCATCCTCTTTGATGGTTTCCACAACGGTAAAAAAATTAGCGGGATTATTTTTTTGAAGCTGCGTAAACAATTTGAGCTCCTGCTCGTCAGTGATAGCCACGGTTTTTGTCTCAAAGGTCAAATTATCCAAACCCCTGTGAACAAGAATCGTGATATTTGTATTTGGTGGTATTTCATTTATAAGCATAATGTATTCTCATTTCTCTATATCTTGTGTTTACGGTCTTTCTGCGAAAAACACTAATATATAGATTAGCAAATATCTGATAAATACACAATCAGAAATTACAAATTTATCTTGAGTATTTTTATTTCAATGCTATAATGAAAAACGTTAATGAGAGAAGGAGAGAGGGATTATGGAAGATTATACATTCTTATTAGTAATCGCAATTATTTTAATATCGACAAAACTTTTTGGCATTGCAAGTGAAAAGGTGCATATGCCGCAGGTGGTGGGTGCACTTCTTGCAGGTATCGTTCTCGGACCGAGTGGCCTCGGACTTTTACAGAGCACTGATTTTATAGTTAAGGCTGCTGAAATCGGTGTTATTATGCTTATGTTTACGGCAGGTATCGATACCGATATTGAAGAATTAAAGAAAACAGGCTTTCAGGCATTTATTGTCGCAGTTATGGGCGTATTTATCCCGCTGCTGATGTGCGGTGCATTGTATTTTTTCTTCTTCAGATACGAATTTAATGCGTACAATGTATTAAAAAGCGCCTTTGTAGGCTCAGTATTTGCTGCAACATCTGTCAGCATAACAGTTGAGACCCTGAATGAAATGGGCAAGCTCAAGACCCGTACCGGTACAACTCTTTTGAGTGCTGCCTTGATTGATGATATAATTGGTATCGTAGTTTTATCTGTGCTTACAGGACTATCCTCAGGTGATGGAAATGTGCTTATGGTTATTGTGAAGATAGCATTATTCTTCGTATTTGTACTGGCAGTAGGATTTGTATTTAATAAGGTATTCAAATATATTTCCAAAAACCATTGGCACAGCCGCCGTGTTGCTATCTGGGCGTTGGCATTTTGTTTTATTATGGCATACAGTGCGGAAACCTTTTTTGGCGTAGCGGATATAACGGGAGCTTTTTTTGCCGGCTTGATTCTTTGCAATATCACAAAGTCAAGACAATTTATTGCAAAAAAAGTTACAGTTGCTTCTTATATTATCTTCACACCTATATTCTTTGCCAGTGTCGGTATGAAGACGGACCTTAAGACCATGAATATGCAGCTCGTGCTTTTTGCATTGGTATTGGTGGTTTTTGCAATCATTTCAAAGATTATAGGCTGCGGCTTGGGCGCCAGAATATGTGGTATGAGCAGTCATCAGTCCTTAGTTGTGGGTATCGGAATGGTAGCGCGTAGTGAGGTTGCATTGATGGTTGCGCAAAAGGGTATAAATGCAGGAATGATTGATTCTTCTATTCTGCCCGCCATCGTGCTCACTGTTATTGTTTCCGCATTGGCAACACCGGTGCTTTTGAAACTTTCAATTTCAAGGGGACCTGAACTGGAGTAGAAGTCGGAGAAAATATGACAAATCAGGAAATGCTTTATGACGCGGATATGCGCGAAATTATATTTGAAACCTTTGAAAATACGGGGGAACGTCTTCGCATCTTTGAGGAGCTGGTTATCGGAAAGAGCAGGGCGGATGCGATTATTGTAAAGGAAAACGAAATTATCGGGGTTGAAATTAAAAGTGACAAGGACAGTCTTGTACGTCTTAAGACACAGGTAAAAAACTACGAGCGTTTTTGCAATAAATGCTACCTTGCGACAGGAATCCATTATATAGATAGGATTGAGGAGGTTCTTCCGAAATACTGGGGTATTTTTGATATAACCAGGGACGAGGAGGGAAAGCTTCATATTGAAATGTACCGCGAGGCAGGTCCCATTGAGGGAGAAAGACCCAAAAATAAGTTAAAGAACCAGATGAACCTGCTTTGGCGTTCTGAGCTGATTAGCATTGTAAAGAAGTACAAGCTGGGCGGTGTTACGAAGAGGAATAAAATCGAGCTTAAGAATCTGATAATTGATAAGCTCGGACAGGAGCAGGCGCGATGCCTGACTTATGATGCTCTGATAGAAAGAGATTACAGCATTTTTGATAATGAATAAAAAAATTAAAAAAATTTAAAAAAAGGTGTTGACTTCATTTCGATGAAGTGATATTATAAACAAGCTGACCCAAGCGGTCAGGCAAAGAACCTTGATAATCAAACAGTGAAACAACCCTGAAAATTTCAAAGATTTTCAAAGCGAATGGTTAAAAACCATGAACAGTAAATTTAAAGCTAAAAGCTTCAAAAAAGTCCAGAGATAATTCTGGCAGAATCAAATTTTTAATGAGAGTTTGATCCTGGCTCAGGATGAACGCTGGCGGCGTGCTTAAC
>CAYOHM010000065.1:0-11265 GCA_964403785.1 uncultured Alistipes sp. | reverse complement strand
CTGAGCCAGCAACCGAGAAAGAAACTGAGAAGGAAACTGTAAAGCAGACCGAGGCGGCAACCGAGAAGGAAACAGAGAAGCAGACTGAAGCAGCGACCGAAAAGGAAACAGAAAAGCAGACTGAGCCAGCAACCGAAAAAGCGACCGAAAAGGAAACTGTAAAGCAGACCGAGCCAGCAACCGAAAAGGAAACTGTAAAGCAGACTGAGGCAGCGACCGAGAAGGAAACCGAGAAACAGACCGAAGCAGCAACAGAAAGCGAAACCGTGGATACAACCAAAAATCACTGGGAAACAGTAAATGGAGCTGAGTACTGGTATGAAAATGGCGTGCGTCAGGGCGTAAAGTATAACGATGACGGAACACTTGATACTTCATACAGAGGAAAAGAGATATATGACAGCGCGTCAAATGCGTGGTACTGGCTTGACTGTGTTCAGTACGGTGCCAAAGCAGTGAGCAAGGACGTATATCAGGAATCGCTGGCTGATGATGAAGGAAATATTGGCAAGTGGGTGCGCTATGATGAAAACGGTCATATGATAAAGGGCTGGTGCACGGGCAAGGATGAAGCAGCAAGAGAAATCAGCTCTCCGTCAGATGCAAATGGTGCTGACGTATACTATTTTGACAAAAAATATGGAACAATGGCTAAGGGCTATTACACGGTGGACGGTGTAGAGTATTATTTTAATGCCGTTACAGGTATTCTTGAGGACACAACAGGAATTACCGGACTCGCCGGATATACAGGCTGGAAGAGCCTTGCAGGATGTGATTATTGGTTTGAAAACGGTCAGCGTCAGGGCTGCAGTACGGATGCCTCATACAGGGGCAAGGAAATATTTGACGCGGCTTCAGATGCATGGTATTGGCTGGATAACGTGGATGCAGGCAAGAAAGCAGTCAGCAAGGATGTATATCAGGAATCACTGGCTGATGATGAAGGAAACATCGGCAAGTGGGTGCGCTATGACGCTGACGGACATATGATAAAGGGTTGGCAGTATACGGACGAGGGCACATACTACTTTGACCTGACCTACGGAACAATGGCAAAGGGAACCGTGGAAATAGACGGAAAAACGTATACCTTTGACAGTACAAGCGGTGTTCTTGTGAAATAAAATTTGTATAAAATACACAAAAACATATGGATTTTAGTTCTGAAATATGCTACAATCAACATACACTATGTATCAGGAGTATGTACAAAAATACATAATTGGGCAAATTTGTACAATAATGATACCGATAAGGAGGATAATAATGAGAACAATTCACAGAATTACAAAGGGAGTGGCAGGCAAGACTGCGGCGTTTGCGGCAGCGTTTGTAATGGCACTGACACTGGTTGTACCGGGCAGTGTATCGGTAAATGCTATGGATACAACGGCAGCAAAATCAGCCGGCGATACAATCGCAACGGCAGGAAATGCTAAATTGGTGGCATCACAGGATTTGAATGTGGAAAGCTATTCTACTGAAGCGGCAGTTATAGGAGAGAATAGTTATACAAGTGCTTTAAAGAGCAATAGCAAGAATAATTCAAAGGTAGGAACCGACAATGCAAGAGCCTTCGGTTATGTTACGGCAACGGCAGATACAAATGTTGTTGTATCCATGAAAGTTGGAAAAGATAAGACTGCTTATGTTTTTGAATCGGCTTCAGACCTTAATCTTAGCAATACCAGCTCATATGTCTTTACTGCATCAGATGCAAAGCAGACATTATCTGCCGGCTTACAGGATGTTAACATTACGGTTTCTGCCGGAAAGTATTACTACATAGTTGGCGTAGGAACTAACCTTGAGATTATGGATTTCAGAGAGGGTACATCAACCAACACAGGAGCCCAAGGTGGAAACGATGACTCCGGCAACAAGGACAATACCCCAACACAGACACCGGCTGTAGAAGGACAGTATACTGCAACATCCGGTGCTATTGATTCATATTTTGCGTTAAACGGCAGTGCGGTAGATGATACAAGCGGTGCAAAGACATATTCTATAGATGGCAAGTCAGTTAAGTCATCCGGCAGAATAAAGCTTGGCGGAAAGGGTACTGCTAACAGCATATCATTCACGGTTTCAGCAGATAAGAAAGCAACGGTTGAGGTATGGGCTTTATCAGCATCCTCAGCAGCAAAGACGGAGATTGCATTGTATGACAGCTCTGACAGTGCTGTTAAGACAGCAACAGTTGAGGGCACACAGACTATAAATACATATGATTCTAATGACAGCAATACAGAATACGGCAAGACGGCTTCACCTATTACGCTTACACTTACGGCAGAGGTTACAAGCGGCAGCTACAAGATTGCAGCTCCGAGTGACAGCGCAGGTTCTGCTAATATTTATTACATCCGTGTAAAGGAAGAGAGCACAAGTACTTCAAACGGCGACAACAAGGAAGAAAATGCAGGTAACAATGAAGGCGGCGACAACGCAGGCAATAATGAAAGCGGCGATAACTCAGGCGATGAAACTTTAAATCTGGTTTGGCAGACAGTTGATGGCAAGCAGTATTGGTATGAAAGCGGCGTAAAGCAGGGAACTGAAGGCCGTGGCAAGGAAATTGTTGACCCTAATACAAATGCGTGGTACTTCCTTGATGCAGATCAGGGCGGAGCAATGGCAACTTCAAAGGATGTTATACAGCCGACTAACTGGGCTGAATACAATGCTGACCGTGATGGCTACGAACAGCGTGCAGCGCAGGATAATTCTTTGTTTAAATGGGTACGTTATGATGCAGAAGGCAAGATGGTAAAGGGCTGGTGTGCAGGTGATGCCAAGTCAGCTAAGACAATCGAAAAGGCATCGGATGCAAAAAATGAAGCTACCTACTATTTTGACCTGACAACGGGAGAAATGGCAAAGGGAGATGTAGTAATAGACAATGTTCCTTGTCACTTTGACGAGGCATCAGGTATCGGTGCACACTATGAATGGGTAGAAGTCAACGGCGTACAGTACTGGTATGAAAATGGCGAACGTCAGGGCGTTATACTTAACGATGACGAAACACCTGATCTTTCATACAGAGGCAAGGAAGTTTTTGCTACTGATTTACAGGCTTGGTGCTGGCTTGATAACGTAGACTACGGCAAGAGAGCAGTATCAAAGGACGTATATCAGGAATCACAGGCTGATGATGCAGGAACTATTGGCAAGTGGGTACGTTATGACTCAGAAGGACGAATGATAAAGGGCTGGAGCGCAGGCTATGGCGAAACAGCAAGACAAATCAGCTCACCTGACGAGGCAAACGGCGATGACGTATACTACTTTGACGAAACCTACGGAACAATGGCAAAGGGAGAAGTCACGATAGACGGTGTAACCTATACATTTGATAACGTTAGCGGTGTTCTTGTACAGTAAAGGAACGGTTTGTGGACGCGATTTTAAGGCCCGCTTTCGTTAAGAGGAAGGGTTTGTAGGCACAATTTTAAGGCCAGCTCCCGCTAAGAGTTTGCCGTAGCGGTACGTAAGGCAGCAAAATACGCTGCCTAAGTACCGACGGCAAACAATTGCCTTAAAATTGCACCTGCAAACCTACTGCCTTGGTGCACTAGTGGGGAATTATGAGTGTATTGGAATCTTCATACACAAACTTAGACCAACGAATAGAATAACAATTCAGAGAATATCACCTGTCTCTCAGACAGGTATTAGTCACGGCGTATCGCCGACATTCAACTATAACATTATCAAAACCTTGTATACAATTATAAAGCAATAAAACTGTCCCTCCACCTGAAAATTGTTTGCAAAACTAATCTTTTGTTATATAATGAAAAAATATAGAAATAATGTACGGACAAGGAGTTTAAGCACATATGGATAAAAGGTTAGTTCATGGAATACAGGTTGCCTTTTTTGATTTGATAATACTTAATGCATCATTTTTGATTGCATTTTTGCTTAGATACGATTTTAAATGGTCATTGATAGATGCTGCTTATATCAGTAAGTGGATGAATTATGCGCTCATTGACAGTATAATAAGCGTAGCGGTGTTTTATCTGTTTAAAATGTATAACATTGTATGGCGTTTTATAAGCCTTCATGACAGTGTGAATGTGTGTATTGGAGTGACGGTGGAAACGGCGATTAATGTAACGTTAAGCGTGCTGCTTGACTGCAGGCTGCCTATATCCGTATATATTATGTCATATGTTATTACATTAATCGGTATACTGGGCATTCGTGTTACTTTCAGGTTGTGGACCTCATATACCACCCAAAGACTTAGTCTTGCCGATGGAACAACGGTTAAGAATGTTATGGTCATTGGTGCCGGAGAAGCCGGACGTATGATTATTAAGGATATAATAAACACACAGAAGGTCAGCATGATTGTCCGCTGTGTTATTGACGATAATCCCAATGTTAAGGGAAAGTACATTGAGGGCGTGCCGATTGTAGGCGCAAGGGAACGTATCATACCTATGGTTGAGAAATATAGTATAGATATCATCCTTCTTGCAATACCTTCTGCGTCACCGCAGGCACGAAAGGATGTCCTTGAAATTTGCAAGCTTACTAAATGTGAACTTCGTATCCTGCCCGGAATGTACCAGTTGGTTTCGGGTACATTAAGTGTGAGCAGTATGCGTAAGGTTGAGGTTGAGGACCTTCTCGGACGTGAACCGATAAGGGTTAATACGGATGAAATTCTCGGCTATGTGTCGCAAAAGACGGTTATGGTGACAGGGGGCGGCGGCTCCATCGGCAGCGAGCTGTGCCGCCAGATAGCCTCACATTCACCGAAACAGTTAATCATACTGGATATATATGAAAATAATGCATATGACATTCAGCAGGAGTTAATCAGAAAATATCCGCAGCTTGACCTTAAAGCCGTCATTGCCTCGGTGCGTGACAGGGACAAGATTGATGCCGTTTTTAAGGAGTTTAGACCGGATATTGTATTCCATGCCGCAGCACATAAGCATGTGCCGCTTATGGAGGATGCACCGTGTGAAGCGATTAAGAATAACGTATTCGGAACATATAATGTAGCTCAGGCTGCAATAAAATATGAAGCAAAGAAATTTGTGCTTATCTCCACGGACAAGGCGGTTAATCCTACTAATATTATGGGCGCTTCAAAGCGTCTTTGCGAGATGGTTATGCAGATGTTATCCAGAACCACGGATAAAACCTCTCTTGCGGCTGTCCGTTTTGGAAATGTGCTGGGAAGCAACGGCTCCGTGATTCCTCTTTTTAAGAAGCAGATAGAGGAGGGAGGACCTGTCACCGTAACGCATCCCGATATTATCAGATTTTTTATGACTATTCCGGAGGCGGTATCCCTTGTACTTCAGGCAGGCGCATATGCCAAGGCAGGTGAAATTTTTATCCTTAATATGGGTGCACCTGTCAAGATAGATGACCTTGCACGTAATCTTATCAGGCTATCGGGATATACGCCGGATGTTGATATGGAAATTAAGTATACGGGGCTTCGTCCGGGTGAGAAGCTTTATGAAGAGCTTCTTATGGATGAAGAAGGTAAAAAGAATACACAGAATAATCTTATTTATATCGGTAAGCCGATTGAGATGGATGATGAGCAATTTAAGGAAAGCTTAAAGCTTCTTTATGAGAAGGCATATCAGAATGTCGAAGAAATGAAGGATATAGTGGCAGAGATTGTGCCGACGTATAAAAGAATGGCTGACAGGAGTTAGTACGATATGAAGTGTATAGTTCTTGCCGGAGGAATAGGGGATGTTCTCTGGCCGTTATCAAGACAACAGTATCCTAAGCAGTTTATGCCGTTTCGTGCAGGCAGGTCGATGCTTCAGGAAAATATTGTCCGAAATATGACCTTTTGTGATGAATTTATTATTACAACCAACAAGGAATACAGATATATTGTCGAGAGCCAGATGCGTGCAATTCAGGGCGTAAAGTACCGCATCCTTTCGGAGGAAGGCAGCCTTAAGACGGCACTTCCGGTTATGGTGGCTGCGATGCTTGCGGGAAGGCAGCAGGATATTCTGGTGATACGTTCCGATACGTGGATAGAGGGCAGCTCCTATCAGGAGGATATGATTGAATCAATAAAGCTGATTTCTCAGGGACGCATTATTCTTCATGGCGTAAGACCGGACAGGGTTACTGCCAAGTTTTCGTACGTTATAGGCAATAAGGATAATGTGCAGCAGGTAATGTACAGACCGGAGAGTGAAACTGCGGCAAGGCTTATTGCGGACGGAAACTGCTTCTGGAACATTGGTGTCATTATCTGCAGCGCTGCGACACTGATAGATGATGTTAAGAAGGTCAATAATAATTTATACGCTGTAAGCAGGCAGGTTGTTGATGCTATGCCGCAAAATGATTATGTAGTTTCAACTGACGGTCTTAATTATACTCCGGTAAGCATTGACGAGGCATATTTGTGCCGCAGCAGAAGGCTTTATCTTCTTGAGTGCCATTATAGCTGGAATGATATCGGAAGCTTTGATACATTTGCAAAATATATTGAATCCAATGAAAAGAAAAATACCCTTGTCAATCATTCAAGGGCAACGGTAATAAATGAAGCGGATAATAAGCTGGTTGTTGTCAACGGGCTTGATGATGCGGTGGTTGTGAATACGGAGGATGCTCTGTATGTAACCGACAGGGACAGCGCTGATGATATCCGAAATATTATTTTGGAAAATCATGACCATTATGTGGATTTTTTTGACTATAATACAACCTCATACAGGGAGTGGGGCAAGCATGAGCTTCTTAAAAAGGGCGACGGCTACAAGGTAAAAAAGGTTACGGTTGCCCCAGGTATGGAGTTTGCACTTCACAAACACGAGTATAGGTCTGAACAGTGGACTGTCGTAAAGGGTACTCCTACGATTACACTGGGAACTGATGAAAAACATCTGACCACAAGGGATTACCATATGGGAGAATGTATTTCTGTTCCCATAGGAACTGTTCACAAGGTTTTTAACAATACACCCGAGGATGTTGAAATTGTCGAGGTGGCAGTAGGACTTCACGTTGTCGAGTCCGATGTCATAAGGCTTGGCAATACTGTCGATGAAAAACAGCAGAATCAGTTTATAAAGCTGTCACCCGCTTTTAAGGATTATTTATGGGGCGGAACAAGAATACGTGATGAGCTCGGCAAGGACTGTGAGCTGGACGTTATCGCAGAGAGCTGGGAACTGTCAGCACATGCGGATGGCGTAAGCAAGGTTGCAAGCGGTGCTTATAAGGGTATGTATTTTAATGATTATCTTGCTGCAATCGGTAAGGATAAGCTGGGCTGGAAATGCCAGCACTATGACAGATTTCCGATTCTTATCAAGTTTATTGATGCGGCAAATCCTCTTTCCATACAGATACATCCGGATGACGAATATGCCTTAAAGAATGAGGGCGAGTACGGAAAGAACGAAATGTGGTACATTATGGACTGTGATGAAGGTGCATTTATTTATTACGGAACCAGAGAAAATATATCCAAGGACGAGCTTCGAAGGAGAATTGAAAATAATACAATTCTGGAGGTGCTTAATAAGGTATATGTTCATAAGGGTGACGTGTTCTATGTTAAAGCCGGGACTATTCATGCAATCGGCGGCGGAATTTTGATTTGTGAGATTCAGCAGAGCTCAAACTGCACGTATCGTATGTATGATTATGACAGAAGGGACAAGCTCGGCAACCCACGCCAGCTTCACATTGACAAGGCGATAGATGTAGTAAATACGGCATTTGAAGGCAAAGCTCTTTTGGAAGAAAAGCATAAAAATATTGTGGAAACTGATGCCTTGGGTAATTCCAAGGAACTACTTGTTCAGTGCAAATATTTTGAGTGCAGCAGATATTCTATACGCAGTGAGCTTAAGCTCCCTATTGATGAGGCATCCTTTAGGTCGGTTATGATTGTGGAAGGAACGGCTGTTATAAGCGACACGCAGCAAAGCATTGAGGTGCGCCGCGGTGACAGCATATTTGTGCCTGCCAAGAAGGATATTCTTACCATAGCGGGATGCTGTGATATTATTGTGACACATTTATGATATAATTTATAGTATGGAGGTTTTTATGAAAATATACGGAGTTATTATGGCAGGCGGAGGCGGCACAAGGTTCTGGCCTCTTTCCAGGCAGGCTAAGCCAAAGCAGCTTCTTAACCTTAGTGGTAAGGAGATTATGGTTAATGAGACTATTGACCGTCTTGCAAAAACCGCTGCTAAGGAGGATATTTTTATTGTAACTAATAAAACTCAGGCACAGGAGATGAAGAGGGTAACTGCCGGACGCATCAGGGCCGACCATATCCTATCTGAACCGTCTGCTCGCAATACGGCGGCGTGTATTGGTTATGCAGCTATGGAAATTATCCGCAAATATGGTGACGGAATTATGGTTATTACTCCGTCGGATGCGTTTATTAAGGATACGGATGAGTTTACAAGGATTCTCGGTATTGCCGTAGAGGCAGCGCAGAAAGGCGATAAGCTCGTGACTGTGGGCATTACTCCGACCTTTCCTGCTACGGGATATGGTTATATTAAGTATGATGACAGTGTGCAGGCAGATGCAAAGCCGGTTTCCGAGTTTAAGGAAAAGCCTGATTTACAAACAGCAGGTCAGTATGTCGCATCAGGAAATTATGTCTGGAACAGCGGTATGTTTATTTGGAAGGCATCCGTCATACTCAAGAATTTTGAAAAGTTTCTTCCCGATATTTATGAGGCTGTCACAAGGCTGGGAGAGGCAATGAACACTGACTCAGAACAGGCTGTGCTGGATGAGATTTATCCGCAGATTAGAAGCATATCCATTGATTATGGAATTATGGAGCAGTCGCAGGATGTACTGGTTGTCCCGGGTGAATTTGGATGGAATGATGTTGGAAGCTTTGATATGCTCAAGGTTATGCATGAAGAGGACGACAATGGTAATGTTGTAGTTGGTAACTGTGTGAATATAGATACTACCAACAGCGTAGTATATTCGGACACAAGGCTTGTTACAACCTTGGGCGTTGATAATATAGTGGTGGTTGAAACCGCTGACGGTATTATGGTGTGCAGCAAGGACCGGGTACAGGATGTTAAGAAGATTGTAGACAGGCTCAAGCAGGAAGGTATGAATCAGTATTTGTGATTCAGGGGGTTGGATAGTGGACATTTTAGGAGCGATTTTATTTATTATAACAACCGTTTTAACAATGGTTATTCTGATTAAATTTCCCAAAAGAAAAGAAAAGGCCAATCTGATAGTCTGGACTGTTATGACATTTGTTTTTCTTTTGGGGCTGTGGACGTTTATAGGGGGACTTGCTTCTCTTATCGGTATTCCTTTTAATTTATTTACTTTATCGGCGATTAATGTTCTTATCACAGCTGTGACATTTGCATTTATCCGTGCCAGAAGAAAAATACAAAGATATTATGTCAGCAAAAAAGATATTTTGGTTATGCTGATGCTTATTTTTATCACGGTTATTATTGCAGTTATGAGATTCGGAGTCAGGTTTGACGTATTTGCATATGGCTCGGCAGATTCCGCAAGGCATTTTGAGTATGTTAAGGATATTATTTACAACCAGAAGATAATCACCGGCAGCGAAGTGGTGCACAACAGATATGTAATGTACCTGCTGGATATGATTTTCATAAAGGTGCTTGATCCGGTTATCGGTGCTTCAAACTGGTACAGGGCATATATGCTGGCTGACCTTTTTATGTTCTTCCTTATGGGGGCGGCTTTCTGGTGCTGGATAAGAAAATATGCAGTAAATAAATATTCCTATCTGCTGGGCGTTTTGTTTACGTTTTTTTACTTCATCGGATATCCGCTGACTGATTTGCTGTACGGCTTTGAGTACCTCGGAGCAGGTGTGCTTTCTCTTACGTTCCTGTTATGGGTGCTTCAGAAGATTGAAAACAGAACGGTACGCGCATGGACATGGATATTGCTGCTTTTTGCGGCAAATACGCTTGTATGTCTTTCATATACACAGTTTGCGCCTGCAATTATAGCGGGTGAGCTGGTTTATATGTTTATTTACCTAAAACGCAGGAGAAGGCTTTTTTCTGCAATTTCGCTCCTTACGCTGCTTATTGATTTTGCAGCTCCGGGTGCGCTTTGCGTAAGCTATATTGCTCCGAGGTATTGGAGTACGCTTCTTCCTATGCTGCTTATTTTGGCACTTGTGTTCGTACTGCTTGCGCTTATTGCATACGCGGTACTGTTTGTTATGACGAAGAAAACAGGGAAGGATATTGATGAAATAACAAAGAAGACTTCAACAGCCTTTGCCAGACATAAAAAGCTCAGACTTGTTATTGGAATTATTCTGGGGGCAGCAGTTGTGTTCCTTGCGTACAAATTTATCTATCAGGGAATGTTGGTTAGGTATACGCAGGAAGAGAACGGTATGTATATGGATGGCAATATTTACAGAGAACCATATGCCAATTTTATAATTTTATTTTTCCCTATGGTGCTTTATGCGGTGGATGCAGTCAAGAAGAGAAAAAATGAGGCGGTACTGTGGATTTTGCTGTTTACCTTTATTCTTACGGTATGGTTTCTCATATGTGTTGTTGAAGGATATATCGGCAGCTATTACTTCTATAAGATGCATTTTATCATATGGACGATGCTGATGGGTATCGGCTATCAGTTTTTTGCCGTGCTTGATGGTCAGCTAAGACAGCCGGCTCTCGTCTATCTGGGGACGGTTTATGTATTTATGTTTGTGGCACTTGCCGGAATAGACAGCAAGCTTAGCGAGGTAAACAGCTGGATTTGGCAGACAAACACTCTTGAAAGCCTTTACGGCGTTTACATTAACAACAGTACGATGCTGGGGGACGGCGGCAACGTATCAAGACAGATGCAGGAAATCTATTATAAGGTATATGAGATTTCAAAGCGTGAGGACACGTATATTCCGTATTTCGGTGAGGAGCTCAGCCACCTTAAGGAATATTACTATTATCTGACGGACCAGGATATTGAGCAGCATCCTGAAAACCTCAATAACGCGGAATATCATTCCTTTAATATACGTGAGGACTTAGAAAAGCTGGGAATAGAATATATATTTGTCCAGAAGGATTACAATGGTCCGTATGAATATTATAAGCAGGCATATGACATTATGTGGACGGAATATGAAAACCAGTATGGGTGGATTTTGAAGCTGGATTAAGGCAATGAAAAACAGAGATAATTTATACGATAAATTAAATAAATATGCCCAAAGCGATT
>CAYOHM010000064.1:0-11327 GCA_964403785.1 uncultured Alistipes sp. | reverse complement strand
CAATGATCGCCTTTACGATTGCCCTTGGAGCATCGCTTGCAACTGCGATGCTTTCGGTTATGTTGGATGTTGGCGATAAAATAAACCAGGAATTAAAGACATATGGAGCTAACATCACGGTAGTGCCCAAGGCTGCGTCTGTGATAAGTGATTTTTACGATTTGGAGGACGGAGAATCTGTTGGGGCCTATCTTGACGAAAGTGAGCTTGGAAATATCAAGACGATATTCTGGGCCTTTAATATTGTGGATTATGCGCCATTTATAAATGCTTCAGCAACCTTGTCTGATGGAAGTGAGATTGAGGTTGTAGGCACATGGTTTAATCATCATATGGCTTTACCTACAGGAGAAGAACTTGATGCCGGCGTTACAAGCCTTAGAACATGGTGGGATATTACAGCCGGAGACTGGATAGATGAACAAAATAATAAAGCTGAAAATGAAGCTATGGTAGGTGTGGAACTTGCCAAAAGGCTGGGAGTTGGCATTGGGGATTCCATAGAAGTAAAGGGAACGTCAGCTTCAAAGCTGCTTACGGTAACAGGCATTTTTGACGCAGGAGGTGATGAGGATTATCAGATATATACATCTGTGGATACTGCTCAGGCTCTTGATGGTCTTGAGGGACGCATAGACAGCATAGAGGTAAGCGCATTAACTACTCCTGATAATGAATTGGCACAGAAGGCAGCAAAGGACCCTTCGTCATTAACAGTGGCCCAGTATGAAACATGGTACTGCACGGCATATGCAAGTTCCATATGCTACCAGATTGAAGAAGTAATAACAGATTCGGTAGCTTCCACAGTTCGTCAGGTAGCGGAATCTGAAGGCGAAATATTGGAAAAAACCCAGTTCCTGATGATTCTTATTACAATTTTGTCAATGATTGGTTCTGCTCTTGGTATATGCAATCTTGTAACTGCATCTGTTATGGAACGAAGCAGTGAAATAGGCTTAATGAAGGCTGTTGGAGCACAAAATGGTGCGATTACAGGGCTGGTTCTGAGTGAGATAATTCTTGCAGCTATTGTTGGAGGTTTTGTCGGATTTGGAGCAGGCGTAGGCTTTGCACAGATAATTGGAAAAACCGTATTTGATTCATATATTACTATGCGTCCGATTGTAATACCTATTGTTGCTGTAATTGTGGTTATAGTTACATTGATAGGCAGTATACCAGCTATACATATGCTCCTGAAACTACAGCCTGCTGAGGTATTGCATGGAAAGTAAAAATCAGGAGGAAGTAAAATGACAAAAAATAAAATGTTTTTTCGAATGGTTTCAGCTTCATTGATTAGAAGACGTTCAAGAATGATAGTCGCACTTCTTGCGATTGCAATTGGCGCAACAATTCTTTCAGGGCTGGTTACTATTTATATTGAAGTGCCAAGACAGATGGGGGCTGAATTCAGAAACTATGGTACGAATATGATTTTTACTGCGTCAGAGGATTCATTTTCACAGGAAGATGTAGACAGCGCATTATCAATAATTGAATCAGCAGATTTGATTGGTGCGGCGCCATACAGATATGAAGCTGTCCGTATCCATGAACAGCCAATAATGGCAGCGGCAACCGATATGGAGCAGGCAAAAGCCACAAGTCCATACTGGTCAATTGACGGAGAATGGCCTTCATCGTCAGAAGAGATTCTTGTAGGAGAAGATATTGCTGAAAATCTGCAGCTGTCAGTTGGTGAATGCATAACTGTAAGTTATACACCCCAGGATTCGGACTCAGAAGAGGTTCTTTTAGATAATTATATTGATTTTGAGATTACAGGAATCCTGAGTACGGGTGGTGATGAAGAAGAATATGTATACATTTCAACGGAGGATATGAATACGTTGACAGGAATCAGTGATGATATTGATTTGGTGGAGCTTTCCGTTCTTGCAGATTCAGAACGTCTTTCAGCATATGCAGATAAAATAAGCACCTCAGTACCGGCAATCAGCGCCAGACTTGTAAAGCGCGTTACTGCATCTGAGACAACTGTGTTGTCAAAGCTTCAGGGACTTATTCTTTTGGTGACGATTATAGTGCTGGCACTTACTATGATATGTGTGGCAACTACAATGACGGCTGTTGTCGCGGAAAGGCGGCGTGAGATTGGTCTCAGGAAGGCGATAGGAGCATCGGACGGCAGTATTGTCAAAGAGTTTATGGGAGAAGGCGTGTTCCTTGGAGGAATTGGAGGACTTCTGGGTTCTGTACTGGGTTTTGCTTTCGCAGAAACCATAACAATCAATGTGTTCAGTGGTTCCATCAGCTTTCGGCCGGTACTTGTTCCAGTCACTATAATTGCATCTGTTGCAGTTACGGTTCTGGCAAGTATTTCACCAATCAAAAGTGCAACGAGTATTGAACCGGCACTTGTATTGAAAGGAGAGTAGAGATGAGTACAGTATTAGAGCTGAATGGAATATATAAAATTTACGGAGATTTATACGCTCTCGACAATGTGGATTTGAGGGTTGAAAAGGGCGAATGGGTTTCCATTATGGGACCTTCGGGTTCGGGAAAAAGCACGCTTATGAATATCATCGGCTGTATGGATAAACCGTCGAAGGGACAGATTATTCTCGATGGTGTGGATATATCAAAGACGGACAGCAAAGGCTTGACGGTAATCAGGCGCGATAAGATAGGACTTATTTTTCAGCAGTTTCATCTGGTGAATTATCTGAATGCACTGGAAAATGTAATGCTTGCCCAGTATTATCACAGCATCCCGGATGAGAAGGAGGCTATGGAAGCCCTTGACAGAGTGGGGCTTGCTGACCGTGCAAAGCATCTCCCGAGCCAGTTGTCAGGCGGAGAACAGCAGCGTGTCTGTGTTGCGCGTGCACTGATTAATCAGCCGGAAATCATACTGGCGGATGAACCGACAGGAAATCTGGATGACAGGAATGAGGAGATTGTTGTTGATTTATTCCGGGAGCTTCACAAAGAAGGAACCACGCTTGTTGTAGTAACACATGACCCTGAGGTTGGAGAGGTTGCACAGCGCCAGATAGTACTTCGTAATGGAAAGATTCATAAAGAAAAAATCAATGAAAGTTTTACCGGAAAAATTCATTTTGATAATTAAAGGCTTTGTAACGGAATAGTTACGGTTTTTAAACATAAGGAGGACAAGTATGAAGAAGAAAATGGTGTCTGTTCTGGGAATTTTATCAATGTCAATATATATGCTTGTGGGCTGTGGCAGCCCCAATTATGCGGACGGTACATACACTGGTACGACTGGTACTAGCTCCGTATATGTGAGTGACGAGGATGAGGGAAATGGCAACGGGTATGGTGTTGTCACAATTACAATCAAGGACAACACCATCACAGCCTGTACATATGAAACCTATGAGCCTGACGGCACGTTAAAAGATACCGAATACGGAATGCAAAACGGTGAGGTGGCAAACAGGGATTATTATAATAAGGCTCAGAAGGCAATCGCTGCGTGTGAGAAATATGCCGAAAACCTTGTTTCCCAAAATGATATTAATGAGGTTGATGCCATAAGTGGAGCTACCATCAATTATGACAATTTCAAGGAAGCAGTGATGGACGCGCTTAAGCAGGCCGAAGCAAAATGAAAATCATAAATTTTTTTAAACATACGGGGATTGTGCTGGCGGGAGTTGTTCTCCTGCTGGGGATTCCCTTTTGGAAAACGGATTACTTTAGGAAAGTGTTAAATGAAGATGCAGATGCAGTAACCTCAGCTTCTGTAATCATTGAACAACCATCGGGAGAATATATGGTTTTAATTAACCGTAATATGCATCCGGATGAGGATAATTTAAATACATGGATTTCGTTTTTTAGCGGAGATGAGATATCGTATCTATTTGAGGATATTTCATGCTCGGTGATAGAGGGCGACGCAGGCGCTCTTACCATGGCAAGGTCATTTCAATCCCGGCTGCCGGAAAAACAGATGAGTGTTCAGACAGAGGACGCAACACTTTTGATGTCAAGAGCAGATAACGGCAAATATGACATCATTATCATTTCAAAGGAATATGCAAAATCTTACGGAGCTGCTACTGCGGTGGGTACGAATACCACTCTTATAAATATTAACTCAGAAGGGGAGCTGAAATGAGAAAAGTAAATGCATTTATAAGTATGGCGATAATAATGCTTTTTTTGATACATGGGATTGCGGGTTCTTTTCAAATGCTGGGCTTTATACCCGGAGGTTCATTGGTACTTAAGATACTGACATGGATTATGCTCATGCTTGTTATTGTGCATATAATCCTTGGAATCATACTGACTATGCAAACATATAGAATCTCAAAAAAATCCGGTGCGAGCTACCATAAAGAGAACGCTTTGTTTTGGATTAGAAGAATCAGCGGTTTTATTCTGATGCTTTTAATCCTTTTGCATTTGATGATATTTATGCAGACAGGCAGCGGATTTTTCAGACTTGGATATTTCGGTATGCCACAGCTTACAGGTCAGATAGTCATGCTGTTAGCATTGGCAATACACTTACTTTGTAATATAAAGCCGCTTGCCATAGCTCTTGGTATTTATGGAGGAAAGGGATATGGCAGGGATATTATGTTGATATTATCAGTTGTATTGTTATTTTGCACAGTTGCTTTTGTGGTGTATTATCTTAGATGGAATGTGCTTTGGAGGTGAAATTATGAGCGCTTTGGAGGTAAATATTGTGGGAGCCGGTCTTGCCGGTCTTTCTGCAGCCATTACATTAGCCCAAAAAGGTGTGCATACACGGATTATCTCCGTGCAGGCTTCAGAAAGGGCGCAGTCGGTGATGGCAGAAGGAGGCATTAACGGAGTCCTAAATACAATGGGAGAGGGAGATACCGTCGAAAATCATTTTAACGATACTATGAAGGCAGGCTGTGATATAGCGGACAAGGAGGCAGTTCGGGGACTGACAGAGAATGCACCTTATATAATAGAACAACTGGCTGGCTTAGGAGTTCCGTTTAACAGAAATTCAGACGGTAAGATTATGCAGCGTAATTTTGGCGGTCAGAAAAAGAAAAGGACGGCTTATGCAAAAAGCAGCACAGGCAAGACTATTATGACAGCTTTAATTGATGAGGCGCGGCGCTTCGAAAATATGGGTCTTATAGAACGTTTTTGCACGCATGAATTTGTCAGACTTCTGCTTGATATACATAATAAGGTAAATGGTATCGTGATAAGAAATACTTATACCGGAGAGTTTATCACATTTTATGGTCCTGTTATCTTGGCATATGGTGGAATGAATGGTTTTTTTCCGGAACGGACAACCGGAACTACAGCAAATTCGGGAGAGGCTGCTTCCATTGTTTTTTCGCAGGGAGTTGTCTTTTCAAATCTTGAAATGATACAATACCATCCAACAACTATAAAAATACCGGGGAAAAGGTGTCTTATTAGCGAAGCAGCACGAGGAGAGGGAGGACGGCTGTTTGTTATGAGAAACGGTAAACCCTGGTATTTTATGGAAGAAAAGTATCCGGAGCTCGGCAATCTGATGCCAAGGGATGTGGTTTCGAGAGAGATGTATTTTGTAATGCACGATGAATCACTTGGCAGACAGGTATATCTGGATATGAGAGGAATCTCGCAGGAGGCATGGAAGAAAAGACTGCCGGATTTGCGAATGGAAATCATGGATTATCAGGCGATTGATCCGATGAAGACTCCGGTGCCTGTGGAGCCGGGAATTCATTACTTTATGGGCGGCATAGATGTAGATGCCGCCCATCACACCAATATGGCGGGTCTGTATGCAGCAGGCGAGTGCTGTTCCCTGTATCATGGAGCAAACCGTTTGGGTGGGAACTCTCTTCTTGGTGCCATTTATGGCGGACAGACAGCGGCTTTATCATTATATGGGGATTGTGTAAAAGGAGAATATATACCGGATAATTCCATATCAGAAAAAATTGTGGGAAAAAGCATTTTTGCAACTCCGGCTCTGATACTTGAAATCTCCGAAATCTTGTACGGAGCTTTGGGAATTGTAAGGAATGAAACTGAAATGAAAGGGGCGGTGGAACAAATAGAGGGGTTGATGGAAAAGAATCATGGTAATGAGGCAAATCTCAGAAGACTTAATCTGGCAAGGATGATGCTGTATTGCGCCATATACCGGAAAGAAAGTCGGGGAGCTCATTACAGAAGTGACTACCCGGACAGAAATGACAAGTTTCAGGGATATATCAAGTGTAATTTTGAAGGCATTTTAAAAAATGATGCATTGGAGTAGCAGATGAAATATATATTACAGATTAAGCGACAAAAGGAAGGACAGACAAAAGGCTATTGGCAGACGATAGAGTATGCCTGTGAAAATGCTGAAAAGGAAACCATTGCTACGGTACTTAGGGCAGTGGATTACGGAAGGGTGGACAGGGACATTGACGGAAATCTTATTGAACCTATAGGATGGGAGTGCAGCTGTATGCAAAAAAAATGTGGAAGCTGTGCGATGATTATTGATGGAAAGCCCGGGTTAGCCTGTGACTTTTTTCTGGATAAGCATGCAGGAAAGCGCCCTATCACGGTAGAACCGCTGAAAAAGTTTCCGGTAGTGAGAGATTTAATTGTGGACAGGAGTGTAATGCGGGAAAATCTAAAAAAGCTCCAGGTGTGGATGGCTGAGGAGGCTATCGTGCCGGATGAAAAACACAGAGAAATTATGTATGATGCTTCAAGATGCCTTCAATGTGGCTGCTGTCTGGAGGTTTGCCCTAATTTTTGCAGTGGCGGGAGTTTCTTTGGTGCGGCAGGTGCATTGCCGATTTCAAGAATCATAAATGCCACCGAAAAAAATGGTCGAACAAATATTAAAAAGAACTATAAAGAACATATTTACAAGGGCTGTGGAAAAGCGCTTTCCTGCCAGAATGTCTGTCCGGCAAAAATAAAGATGGATAGAACACTGAGCAGTATTAATGCTTTTACAAATTGGAGCTGATATGGCAGATATGCGCGTGATAAAGAGGGTGTTTATAGTAATTATGCTTGCAGCAGTCACTTATGCAGGGTTTATCCTGTATCAGGCGGATAAGCCCGAAGCCGTAAAAGAGCAAAGACATTTTGAACTGAGCGAACAACTGCGAATTCATCTTACAAATGCAGATGATATAATCGAAGAAATTCACAATGGATTAAGCGCACATGCAAAGTCTTTTACAATCTCGTATAAGGCTGGCGGTGATTATATGGCGGACAAGGATGAGCTGGCGGATGAACTGATAAATTTTGCTATGTATAATACAGATTCTCCGACAGAAGGAGATTATGTAAGGTATCAGTATGGAGGGTACAAACTGACCTGTCAAAAATCTGAAAGTGGCACGGAATATGAATATAAACTTACTATAACCCCTGTTTATTATTCGACTCTTGGTCAGGAACAGGAAGTTGACGAAAAGGTTGCCGGAATACTTGAAAACTTAAGCGTTGGAGAAAGCTCTTCCGAATATGAGAAGGTTCGGGCTGTATATGATTATATATGCAGTAATGTGAAGTATGATTACGTCCATAAGAACAATTCCCACTATTACAGGGACTCCACCGCCTATGCGGCTCTTGTGCAAAATTATGCATCCTGTCAGGGCTACGCTGTGGCTGTATTTCGTCTGTTAAAGGAATTGGGAGTGGAATGCCGTGTTGTCACTGGAATCGGAACCAACAATCAGGGTGAGGATGAATTTCACGCATGGAATGAGGTGTTGGTTGATGGAGAATATTACAACATAGATGCAACATGGGATGCCGGAAAAGACAGCTATGACTATTTTATGATGAAGGATGAGGAATTTGCAAATCACATAAAAAACTAAAATTAGGAGATAAAAGTATATGATGATAAATAAACGGCTGATTGGAACAGTCGGTGACAGTAAAAAATATATTGCGGGAAATGTGATTTTCCAGTGGGTTTCACTTGTGGCAAACATTTGCCTGATGACGGATATTACGTTTCTTTTAGTGTCAGTATTTCACGGACAGGTAAATAGCAATGAACTTGCAGTCGGTGCGGCGGCAGCTTTGGCTTGCGTGATTGTACGTTTTCTGTGCAGTATAGTATCTGCGAGAATGAGCTTTCTGTCCTCAAAGAGCGTGAAAAAGACGCTTCGTGAGAATATATATAAAAAGCTTCTTAGTATGGGAACATCCTATATGGAACAGGTGAATACATCAGAGGTTGTACAGGTTGCGGTAGAGGGAGTAGACCAGTTGGAAACCTATTTTGGTGCGTATCTGCCGCAGTTTTTTTATGCAATGCTTGCACCACTTACTTTGTTTGCGTTTTTTTGCTTTGTAAATGTGCCTTCGGCGGTGGTGCTGCTTGTATGCGTACCGCTTATTCCCGTTGCCATTGCAGCGGTGCAGACTTGGGCGAAGAAGCTTTTATCAAAGTATTGGGGACAGTATACTGCACTTGGTGATACGTTTCTTGAAAATCTGCAGGGGCTTACAACACTTAAAATCTACAAGGCAGATGACTATAAAAACACTCAGATGAACCATGAGGCACAGGAGTTTCGTAAAATCACCATGAAGGTGCTGACTATGCAGTTAAATTCCATCACTATTATGGATTTGATTGCATACGGCGGTGCTGCACTTGGCGTAATTATGGCGGTAACACAGTTTAAGGGCGGTAATGTGTCATTGCAGGGCTGTATTCTTATCATACTGCTTGCGGCGGATTTCTTTATTCCAATGAGGCAGCTTGGTTCGTACTTTCATATTGCAATGAACGGGATGGCTGCAAGTGATAAGATTTTCCGACTTTTGGATTTACCTGAACAATCACAGGAGGGTAAACAGGAAATCTCTGCCGATTATTCTATTGTCTGTCAGAATGTAAGCTTTGCCTATGAAGAGGACAGGGAAGTTTTGCGTGATATAGATATGAATTTCCCGATGGGAAGTTTTACGGCGATTGTAGGTGAAAGCGGCTGTGGAAAGTCCACCATGGCAGCAGTTTTAATGGGAAGAAATAAAGATTATACAGGTTCTGTAACAGTTGGAGGTGCAGAGCTTAAAAGTATCGCAGAAAGCAGCCTGATGAAGAATCTGACGTATATCAGCCATCAAAGCTATCTGTTTAAAGGGACTGTGCGGGATAACCTTCTTATGGGAAACCCTCAGGCAACGGACGAGGAGCTTTGGAGTGTACTTGAAAAGATGCGTCTTGCAGATTTTATGAAAAGCGAGAATGGGCTGGATACACTGATACAGGAGAAGGGTTCAAACCTTTCAGGCGGTCAGTGCCAGAGACTTGCATTGTCAAGGGCACTTCTGCATGACAGCCCTGTGTATATTTTTGATGAAGCTACGTCAAATATAGATGTGGAGAGTGAAAATGACATTATGGAGCAGATTCACAAGCTGGCAGAAACAAAGACAGTCATACTCATTTCGCACCGCCTTGCAAATGTGGCAGGAGCAGATTGCATCTATGTGCTGGAGCATGGGCGTGTAGTGGAAAACGGAACTCATCAGGCGCTGCTTGCTGCGGCTGGGACTTATCAGCAACTTTGGACGGCACAGCAGGAACTGGAAAGCTATGTAGGGAAGGAGGATGCACTTCAATGAGAAAAAGAAGCGGATTTCAGGTTATGATGCGGCTGGTGGGGCTTGTGAAGCCACTTGCGGGATATATGACGGTTGCAATCATAATGGGACTTATAGGACATTTGTGTGCATCATTTATTACGATATTCGGAGGATATGCGGTACTTGACACACTTGGGGTTAAGACACCGTTCTCTTTGAAATTTATTTTTACAAGTGTCTGTGTGTTTGCGCTGCTTCGCGGAATCCTGCGTTATGCAGAGCAGGGGAGTAACCATTTTATTGCATTTAAGCTGCTTGCTCTTATACGTGACAAGGTATTTTTGGCACTGCGCAGACTATGTCCTGCAAAGCTTGAGGGGAAGGATAAGGGGGATTTGATATCAGTTATCACATCCGACATTGAGCTTTTGGAGGTGTTCTACGCCCACACGATATCTCCGTGTGTGATTGCAGCATTGTTTACAGTGATAATGTGCCTGTTTATCGGGAGCTTTCACTGGGTACTGGGTGTGCTGGCACTTGCCGCATACACAGTGGTAGGCGTTGTAATTCCTTTGGTGATTTCACAGCTTAGCGGTGATGTTGGAACGAAAGTGCGAAATGGTGCCGGTGAACTTAGCAGCTTTGTGCTTGACAGCCTTCGAGGATTGTCAGAGATACAGCAGTATGGACAGGGCGAGAAAAGGCTCGGACAGATAAATAAGATGACGGATGAATTGTCACGGCACGAGGAACGCTCAAAGCGTATATCGGGAAGAAACATTGCAGTGACTAACACAGCAATTCTTTTGCTTGATTTGTGTATGCTTTTCGCATCTGCAAAGCTGTATCAGATGGGGCTTGTGGATTTTGGCGGGGTACTTATCCCGACAATCGCACTTATGAGCTCATTTGGACCGGCGGTTGCATTGGCAAACCTGGGAAGCACACTGCAGAATACATTTGCAGCAGGAAACCGTGTCCTTGACATTTTGGACGAGGAGCCTGTTGTAGAAGAAATTAACGGCGAAGAAAATGTTGAATTTAGCGGTGCAGCAGCAGAGCATGTAACATTTTCGTATGGGCGGAAAGAGCCGATTCTGTCAGACCTGTCCGCAGAAATTCCTGAACATAAAGTAATAGGGATTGTCGGACAAAGCGGAAGCGGAAAATCAACGTTATTAAAGCTGTTTATGCGGTTCTGGAAAGTGCAGGATGGCAAAGTATCAATATCAGGAACTTCCGTTGAACGAATAAATACTGAAAATCTCCGTGATATGGAAAGCTTTATGACGCAGGAAACATATTTGTTTCATGACAGTATAAAAAATAATCTAAAGATAGCAAAGCTGGATGCCACGGACAAGGAGATTGAGATTGCCTGCAAAAAGGCGAGTGTGCATGACTTCATTATGAGCCTGCCAAATGCTTATGACACACAGGTGGGAGAACTTGGAGATACGTTGTCAGGCGGTGAAAGACAGCGGTTGGGACTGGCACGTGCATTTTTGCATAATTCTCCGCTTTTGCTGCTTGACGAGCCAACCAGTAATCTTGACAGCTTAAATGAAGCAGTGATTTTAAAATCACTTAAAGAAGAACAAAACGGAAAAACCATAGTGCTTGTGTCGCACCGACAGTCCACCATGTGCATTGCGGACAGCGTGTATTGCGTGGAGAACGGGAGAGTGAGGTGATAAAATGGAAAAGATTATTTTAGCAGTAGAGGGAATGATGTGCGGGATGTGCGAATCCCATAT
>CAYOHM010000063.1:0-11370 GCA_964403785.1 uncultured Alistipes sp. | reverse complement strand
AAAGAGCAACTCTTCTGTAATCACCGATGATACGACCACGGCCGTAAGCATCAGGAAGACCTGTGATAATATGGTTTGTACGGCAGGCTCTCATTTCAGGTGTGTAAACATCAAATACACCATCGTTATGAGTCTTTCTGTGCTTCTTAAAGAAATCTTCAACTTCAGGATCCATTGAGTATCCGTTAGTTGTCAATGCAGCCTTAGCCATATTAAGACCACCGTAAATCTGCATAGATCTCTTAAAAGGCTTATCAGTCTGGAAACCAACGATCTTCTCTTTGTCCTTGTCAAGGTATCCAGGACCATGTGATGTGATTGTAGATACGATCTTAGTGTCCATATCAAGAACACCCTTGTGCTCGTCATCACGCTCAATCTTTGTCAACTCCATAACCTGATCCCATAATGCCTTGGTATTGGCTGTAGGGCCACAAAGGAAGCTCTCATCACCATCATATGGTGTATAGTTCTTCTGGATGAAATCTCTGACGTTGATTTCTGATTCCCATTTACCTGATACAAAACCATTCCATTCTTCTCTCATTTTTTGAATGACCTCCTATTAATTATAATTAATTATGCGTGTATACATGGCTGTATAAACGCTTTATTTCATACGATTATTATAATTTATAGGTGTATACAAGTCAATAAGCCTTTGTGGATTTTTTGACGTACAATCGCCGCTTTTAGTGGATAATTTAGTCATTATTAACAAAAAATAATAAAAAACCGCAGGCGTAAACCTGCGGTTTAAAACTGATTCGGTGTATCCTTACATTCTTGCAAGGATTTTAATCGCGTCAGCCTTGATTATTGTTTCGTAGTGCTCCTTGTAATAGCTTTCGGTGGCATATGATGCCTTGACCCTTGATGCAAATTCGCAGAGGCTGCTGGACACCCGGTTAAATTCATCGGTTGTACCTGCATCATAGGTGACAACAAGGTAATATGCGGATTTATCGGTATTCTTATACAATGAGCTTGTTGTATCATCATATCCCGTGACACGGCTGCATGCATCAGCTACCTGGTCAAGACTGCCGAATGAAAAAATTCTTGTGACACGGGCAGAAGCATCATCAGATGCTGCCGGATTTGTACCTGAATCCTTTTGCTTTTGAGTTTTTGCCTTCTTAAGTGTATCTTTAAACGGAACAAAGTCATCCTGATTCTGATTCTTAGGAGTACCTTCTATATGTTCTACCTTTGCAATGTCCTCCTCATTCAATTCAAGAGAATCCCGTATCTCCTGGATTTTTGAAAAGAGGGCTGATATGTCATCATCTCCGAAATCAGCGTCCGTCGGCTCTTCACTGTCATTTGAAGGAGTGAATTTTGAAAAACGGGTATCCAGTTCCTCCGGGTCCTCAACCTTAGTAATCACAAGAATAATACAATCAGCAGAAACCGGTATGGCTTCTATCATTAGTGGAATATCCTCTGCTTCAAAACCAAATTCATAGGATGCCTGCTGCATCATCTCACGGAATAAATCCTTAGCTTTTTCGGTGCCATAGGCAAGCTCGCTTATTTTAAGCTCACGCTCGGCAAGATCGGTTTTGTTAAGAGTACAGCGTATTTGGTTTTCACTTAATCTTTCTAATTTCATGGTCACCACTCCTAACATATACTAAATTCGCACCGGCTGATTGCCAAGCCAAGGTGTGTGCGGACTAATAGGTGCGATTATTAGGAAATTGTTTGCTGCCGGTACTTAGGTGCTGTATTTTAGCACCTTACGTACCGTTGCAGGCAAACTCTTAGCGAAAGCGTGCCTAATAATCGCCCCTATTAGTCCGCACACACCTTGGCTTGGCAATCAGCCGCACTCATATTACAGTATAGATAGTATAAACCAAATTAAATTCATATGTAAAGAAATATTATGGGAAAAATAGAAAAAAATGAAAAAAAATACAAAAATATGTAGAATTCTATTGCATAGAAAATGAAAAATATGTATAATTAGTTATGAAGATTCCGGCTGCTCCATAAGGGGGCGATGGTAACGGAGTTAGATTAATTATTATTCATATTCTATGATTCATGATTTTCATTGGTTCTACAATTTATTTTAATTTGAGGTTCATCAATTATTTCATTATTTTAATGGTTAATTATGTACGGTATTTTTATGCGCATTTTTACGAATAAAGAAATTTGTCTGATATTTTTCGGAGCAACCGGATTTTCACTTTTATCTCGCACAATAAATATATCACAGAATAGATATGCGGAGGACATTATAGTGCACAATAAGAATAATCCACTTATTTATAAGGAAGTGCTGGGGTACATTGAGCTTGGCGTAGACATATCTCTTAACGGAATAAGCATAGAGCTGTGCGACAGGGGGATATATTCCCTCAATGAAGGTACATGCTATATGAGAGAGTACATAAGAAACGGTGAAGGAGACCTGAAGAAGATTAACTTCACTACTATTAGAAAAAGATAATAAAAGTTTGAATGCATGATCCCTTTATGTTTCAGACATCTGCCCGGAATAGTATGTCCCGGGCAGAATTTTTTTATTATGATAGTGACGATATTGCAAAAAAATGTTATAATGCAAGGGATTATGTTAGGAGGTATCTGATTTTAATGAAAAAGACCAGATTGAACAGAAGAGGTAAACAGGTTGTAACCGCGTTTGCCATAATATTAATTGTAATGCTTATGTTAATTGCGGTTGTGGGAGTCAAATTATACCGCAAGTATTCGCCGACCAAGGAAAGAATGACATATCAGGATTATTTTGAATTGGATTCTGATGATGATGTTTTGGTATATATGAATGATGAGCAGCTTGACATAACGGTGCTTTACGATAATGGGAAATGCTACCTTCCGAGGGAATATGTGGTCTCTGAACTTAATATCAGATTCTATAAGGACGTTGATGATAATCAGATTATCTTCTCCGTTCCGGATAATATGTATACCTTTGATACGGATGAGGCTTCCTACACGGATATGAATGGGACAAAATACGATACGGATTATGTCGTTGTCAAAAGCGGAATTAATGAGCAGGGTGAGGACGAGCTTTTCATTGAGCTTGATTATGTAAAGCAGTATTCAGATGTGGAATATAGATTTTATGAGGAGCCAAACAGGCTTTTTATGTGGGATGAATATGATGAGAAGATGTATGCCCAGATAAATAAGGATACTGTCATAAGGTTCAGAGGCGGAATCAAGAGCCCGATTATCGCAGATGCGCTTGAGGGTCAGGAGGTTGAATTCCTTGAGGACTATGAGGACTGGATTGAAGTAAGGACGCAGGACGGATATCTGGGATATGTACAGTCTAAGCGTGTGGGCGAGGTTTACACAAGGACGATGGAGAGCACCTATGTGCAGCAGGAGGCACCGGAGCCGACTAAGTTTGACGGGAAGATTAATATTGCATTTAATGCGGTTGGCTCGTCGGCATACAGTGCAATAGATGGCGCACTTGAGGGTACGAGCTCGATTAATGTGGTTTCTCCGACATGGTATTCAATCACGTCAAATGACGGAGGAATGTCCTGCTATGCCAATAAGGATTATGTAAAGAACTGCCACGCAATGGGTATTCAGGTATGGGCACTTGTGGACGATTTTAATAGTGAGATAGACAGACTTGAGGTTCTGTCCCATAAGGACAGCAGAGCCAAAATCATCAACAGACTTATATCGGATGCACAGACATATGGATATGACGGTATAAATATTGACTTTGAAAAGGTAACTGAACAGACGGCGGAGCACTATCTTCAGTTTGTGCGTGAATTGTCATTTGCATGCAGAAGCAGCAATATCATATTGTCAGCGGACACCTATGTTCCTATGAGTTATAATACGCATTATAACCGTAAGGAGCTGGGCTTTTGGCTGGACTATATTGTTATAATGGGATATGACGAGCACTGGAAGGGTGACTCAGAGGCGGGTCCGGTTGCCTCGATACAATTTGTTGAGAATGGAATTGTGAACACGCTTGCAGATGTTTCTGCGGATAAGGTGATAAATGCGATGCCGTATTACGAGCGTGTATGGTATGAAACCAAAAATACAGACGGCTCGGTTACGGTTTCCAGCCGCGATATGTCGATGGAAGCGGCACAGTCCCTGCTGGACAGCAACGGTGCCAAGACAATGTGGGATGAGGACACCTGCCTTTATTACGGCTCATATGAAAGTAACGGAACTACGGTAAAGATATGGCTTGAAAATGCAGTAACACTTGAAGAAAAAATGAAGCTTTACCAGAAGTACAATCTGGCGGGAGTAGCCGGATGGAGGCTCGGCCTTGAAAATAATGATGTCTGGGCGGTAATAGAATCATATTTAAACTAATACAATATACTGAGAATTATTTTGCAGGGTCGGTATGCACAGAATTTTGCGTCTGGTAATGACAATACTGATGATAGCGGCAATATACAGTACATTTTGTTATTATGTAATTCCTTCCTCCACGGCTGTGCAAAGCGGCAGGGTGGTAGTGATTGACCCGGGGCATGGAGGTATTGACCCGGGTAAGATAGGAATAAACGGAGTTTATGAGAAGACGGTGAATCTGGCAATCGCACAAAAGCTTAAAAAGTCATTGGAGGAAAAAGGATATAGGGTTATACTTACGAGAGAGGATGACAATGGACTTTACAGCGAAAGCGATTCAAATAAAAAATCCTCCGACATGAAGAACAGATGCCGTATAATCAGCGAGGCATCCGCGGACATAGTTGTCAGCATACACCAGAACAGCTTCAGCTCGGAGAGCGTTCACGGTGCACAGGTATTTTACTATAAACATTCGGAGAACGGAAAGCTTCTGGCTGAATGTATCCAAAATTCCATAGCAGAGAATGCAGACAAGGATAATGTCAGGGAGGTTAAGGATAACACCACCTATTATATGCTGCTTCATACACCATGTCCTACGGTGATTGTGGAGTGCGGATTTATGTCAAACAGCGCTGAGGCGGATAAGCTGTCAGGGGATGAATATCAGCAGCAGATTGCAGATGCTATATTTGCCGGTGTGGAAAATTATTTTACTAAACAGGATTCAGAACAGAAAGTAATCAGAAGGTAAGCTATATGGAAACAAAATTCGAAGTAATTAATGAAGAAAGTCAGAATACACAGGAAATTTATGAATGTGCCGCTGCAATATTAAAAAATGGCGGATTGGTTGCTTTTCCGACGGAAACGGTATACGGTCTGGGCGCGGATGCACTTAACCCTGAGGCAGCAGCCAAAATATATCGGGCAAAGGGCAGACCTTCGGATAATCCACTCATTGTACATATCGCGGACGTATCCGCATTATATGATTTATGTGAAAATGTGCCTGAAAAAGCTCTTACACTCGCCAAAGCCTTCTGGCCGGGACCGCTTACAATGGTTCTTAACAAAAAGGATAAGGTTCCGTATGCGACCACCGGTGGACTGGATACCGTGGCAATACGCATGCCGGAGCATAGGGTTGCCAGAGAACTGATAAAAAATTCCGGAGTTTATATTGCTGCACCGAGTGCCAATATTTCTGGCAGACCAAGTCCGACCCGTGCCGAGCATGTGCGTGCCGATTTGGATGGCAGGATTGATATGATTATTGACGGCGGCAGCGTTAAGGTGGGAATTGAATCTACAATTATAGACCTTACCGGACAGATACCGTCTATTTTAAGACCCGGTTATATAACAAAGGAAATGCTCGAAAAAGTAATCGGCGAGGTGGAAATAGACAGGGCTGTTGCGCTTGACATCAAAACAGACGCACCGCCAAAGGCGCCGGGAATGAAGTACCGCCATTATGCTCCGAAGGGAGATATGGTAATAGTTGAGGGCGAAAAAGAAATGGTCATTGAGAAAATCAATGAACTTACATTAATGAATATGGAGAAGGGGCTTAAGACAGGTGTGCTTGCAACAGACCTGACAAAGGCTTTATATAAAGCGGATGTTGTGCTCAGTGTTGGCAGCAGACAGGATGAAATAACAATTTCAGAAAATCTGTTTGATGTGCTCAGAAGATTTGATGATGAAGGCGTGCAGTTCATCGCTTCTGAAAGCTTCTCAAAGAAAAATCTGGGGTATGCGATAATGAACAGGCTTGTGAAAGCCGCAGGGGGGAAAATCATAAAGGTATAAAAGGAGAAATGATATGATAGGAATTGGATGTGATCATGGCGGATATGAGCTAAAGCAGGAGATTATAAAGTATCTCAACGAAAAAGGCCTTGAGTACAAGGATTATGGATGTACTTCAACGGAATCCGTTGACTATCCTGTTTATGGAAAAGCAGTTGCACAGGCGGTTGCAAACGGTGAATGTGAGAAGGGCATTTTAATTTGCGGTACGGGTATCGGAATGTCGATAACTGCAAACAAGGTAAAAGGCGTCAGATGCGCTCTTTGCTCGGACTGTTTCAGTGCCCAGGCAACAAGGCAGCACAATGACACTAATGTTATAGCTCTTGGAGCAAGAGTTACAGGCGCGGGGCTTGCGGTTAAAATTGTTGATATATGGCTTAATACTCCGTTTTCAAATGATGAACGTCATGTGAGAAGAATTAGTATGCTTGAGGACTAGATAAGGAGAGAGCCGGATGAGTCAGAAAAGAACGGATTACATTTCATGGGATGAATATTTTATGGGAGTTGCCATGCTGGCAGGTATGCGTTCAAAAGACCCTAACACACAGGTTGGAGCCTGCATTGTTGGGAATGACAATAAGATATTGTCAATTGGATATAACGGACTGCCTGCCGGATGCTCGGATGACGAGTTCCCGTGGTGCAGGGAGGGGGACCCTCTTGACAATAAATATTTTTATACAACACACAGTGAACTCAATGCGATTTTAAACTACCGCGGCGGCTCGCTTGAGGGCGCGAGGATGTACGTCACGCTGTTCCCGTGTAACGAGTGTGCCAAAGCGATTATCCAGTCGGGGATAAAGTGTATTATCTATAAAGAAGACAAATACGCAGCAACACCTTCGGTCATTGCCTCAAAAAGAATGTTCAGGGCATCGGGTGTTGAGATGAGGGAATATAAAGTATCAGGAAGAAATATTTCTATGGAACTATAAAAAGAAGCCTACTTTTCGTAGGCTTCTAATTTTTTGGCATATTCCGAAAATTCTCCCGAATCAATGATACAAAGCAGGGCGTTCAGCTTATTAAGGGCGTCTATAATACCCTTGCAGTTAATGAGATTATTCTTAAAAGCAGTCTCATATTCATCAAGGTCAACAACCTTCATCTTGCCGCTAGGCTCAATTATCACATCAGCAAGCAGGTCCGTAAAAACATATGTATCCGTTTCCTTATCATAGTCGGTGTCAATTATATCACAGTACCAGTATACAAAATTATCGTTATGGTCATAAAATTTGCTGATTTTCCAGCCTTTATCAATAACATAAAGAGAGATTCCTTTTGAGAAGGCAACCTTGGGATTGATTGTATCCCACCCGGTTATAAGGTAATCCTGGGACCGGAACAATATGGTGTCTTTATGTAAATGAACACACTCCTGAGGGACAAGTCTTTTTCTGTAAAGCTCTGGCATATGTGTCACTCTCCTTCGCATAAGTTTTCAATAGATTATAGCAGAAATGCGGAGATATTTCCATATATAATTTTCTTAAGTTTTAACTTGAGTTTCCGCATATTTTATTTTAAGGTGCTATGAAGCGCAGCTTCATAAGCAATTTGCGCGAGAATTGCGCAAAGTAAGCTAGCTTACTTATCGCAATTCTTGTGCAAAATTACCATATCACTTCGTGATATGTACCTTAAAATAAAATATGCGGAAACTTAAGGTAATTTTACCGAACTGTTAGAAAATTATAAAAATGTTAGAAAATTATCAAGATTTTGTAGATTTATTTGCAAAAATGTTATAAAATATAATGAAGCAAATTTAAGTGTGGGATGTGTATGAATAAGAAGAATCAGATTTTTCGTAATATTGCGCTTATAAGCCAGCTTGGTATTAATATTATGGTTCCTGTGTTTATGTGTCTTCTTATCGGAAAAGGCTTGGACCGTCTGACGGGGAGCAGCCTGTGGATTATAGTAATGCTTGTCATTGGCGTGCTGGCAGGAGCCAGGAGTGCATACACTACCGCCATGAATTCTGTACGCGCGGATGAACATAAGGAAGAGGACCCTCAGGATATTGTTGACAGATATAATAAAGAGCATGGAAAGGGAGAGAGCAATGAGAAAGATATTTGAAAAGCTTGACCCCACACTTTTGGACCTGATGACCGGATGCCTGATTTACGGAATAATCGGTGAGATAATAATACTCACGGTGCTTCCGCTTTTATATGAAGGAAGTATATGGAAGGCAGCAGCAGGCTTTTTGGTCGGTGTAATCCTTATGATACTGGCGTCATTTCATATGTATGCCAGCCTTAGTACGGCGATTGAACTCGGCGAGGCGCATGCGGGCAGATATTTTTTAAAAAAATACATCTTCCGTGTGGCTGTGGTGCTTGTGATATTTTTTGCCGTATATTTTACCCGTATAATCAATGCGGTTGCGTTGGTTTGCGGAATGCTTTCATTGAAAGTATCGGCGTATTTACAGCCGATTACTCATAAAATAATAACCAAAAAATTTAATGAAGGAAGGTGAGAATGTGGGAGATGCTATATTGCCATCCATTCAGAATCTGCCGGTTGCATTGGACGCAGACTTTATGATCAGTTTCCTCAAGGAAATCAGGTTTGGTGATACGTCTGTACACATTACAACGACTCATGTGGCGCTTTTAATGGTTTCAATTGTTCTTATTGTATTTGCCATTATAGCGAACAGAGTAATTGCAAAAGCAGATCCTGATGCTACGCCCGGAGCATTCCAGTGCTTCGTCGAGATTATTGTCGAGATGCTGGGCAGCATGGTGGAAGGACTGATGGGAACAAATGCTAAACGCTTTGTAAATTACATTTCGTCAATATTTGTATTCATATTGCTGTGTAATATATCCGGACTTCTTGGTCTTAGACCACCAACGGCGGATTATGGCGTGACATTGCCACTCGCATTATTTACTTTTTGCATTATTCACTATTGCGGCATTAAGAAAAATAAGGTTAAGCATTTTACAAATTTATTTCAGCCTGTGCCAATCCTTTTTCCAATCAACGTCATTAGTGAAGTTGCAACACCACTGTCTTTGTCAGTGCGTCTGTTCGGTAACATAATGTCAGGCACGGTACTTATGGGGCTTGTTTACGGTCTGTTCCCGATTTTCTTAAAAATCGGTATTCCGGCAGTACTTCACATCTATTTTGATGTGTTCTCGGGATGTATTCAGGCGTATGTATTTTGTATGTTGACAATGGTTTATGTCAATGACAAAATCGCAGATTAATTGAATTAAGAATTTAATTAAAATTTAGGAGGAATTATATGTTAGAGAATATTAGTGGACAGGATTTTATTTATGGTATGTCAGCAGTAGGTGCAGGACTTGCACTCATCGCAGGTATTGGTCCTGGTGTAGGACAGGGTTATGCAGCAGGACAGGCAGCCGCAGCAGTAGGACGTAATCCGGGAGCTAAGTCGGATATTACTTCTACCATGCTTCTTGGACAGGCAGTTGCAGAGACAACAGGTCTTTATGGTTTCGTTGTTGCCATTATTTTGATGTTTGTTAAGCCTTTCAATTAAGATTCCGGTTATGAGGGATTCTAATAATAATGAAAGGAGGCTTAAAAATTGATGCCAATATCAAATGTACTGCTTTCAGCGGCAGACGGAAGATTATTTGGACTGGATGCACAGCTTCTTTTTGATACATGTGTTACGGCAGTTAATGTCTTTCTGTTATTTGTGATTTTGTCATATCTTTTATTTAATCCCGCAAGGGAGCTGCTCAGAAAAAGAGCTGAGAAAATAGCAAATGACAGGGATACAGCCGCTAAGGCCAAGGAAGAAGCTTTAACTGCGAGGGAAGAATATGAGGCAAAGCTTAAGAATGTGGACAAGGAGTCGGAGGCTATTTTGTCTGCTGCAAGAAAGAAAGCCTTGCTGAAGGAAGAACAGATTATTGCAGAAGCAAAGGAAGAAGCGGCAAGAATCATTAAGAGGGCGGAATCAGAAGTGGCGCTTGAGAAAAAGAAAGCCTATGACGAAGTTAAGAAGGAAATGATTGAGATTGCGGCTCTTATGGCACAGAAGGTTGTTGCAGCCAAGGTGGATACCACAATAAATGATGCTCTTGTAGAAGAGACTTTAAACGAAATAGGTGATGATACATGGCTAAGCTAGTAAAGGCGACTTATGGTGACGCATTATTTGAGCTTGCCGTGGAGGAGAATAAAACAGAACTTCTCTGTGAGGAAGCTCAGGCAGTTCTTCAGGCGTTTCGTGAGAATGAGGAATTAGCAGGATTTCTTAATCACCCTAAGATTGAAACAGCAAAGAAGCAGGAAACCATTGAGAATATATTCGGCAGGTTTGTGTCAAAGGATATGACGGGTTTCCTTACCCTTATTGTAAATAAGGGCAGATATAATGATATTACTGCGATACTTGAATATTTCATTGATAAGGTTAAGGATTACATGAAGATAGGCGTTGTGTACGTCACATCTGCAATGGAATTAAGCGAGCAGCAAAAGGCGGCTGTTGAAGAAAAGCTCAGACAAACAACGGACTATGTTTCATTTGAGATGAACTATAAGGTTGATGAGAGCCTTATAGGAGGTCTGATAGTAAGAATTAAGGACAGAGTTGTCGACAGCAGCATTAAGACGAAGCTTAGCGAGCTCAAGAGAGATTTGCTTAAGATTCAGTTAAATTAATAGAAGGAAGGTGCATTTGCTCCATGAATTTAAGACCAGAGGAGATAAGTTCTGTTATTAAGGAACAGATAAAAAGATATTCCGACGAGCTTGATGTATCCGATGTAGGTACAGTTATCCAGGTTGCTGATGGTATTGCACGTGTTCATGGTCTGGAAAATGCCATGCAGGGTGAACTTCTGGAGTTCCCCGGAGAAGTATTTGGTATGGTTCTTAACCTTGAAGAGGACAATGTTGGTGCGGTTTTGCTCGGTGACAGCAAAAACATCAACGAGGGAGATACTGTTAAGACAACGGGACGTGTAGTTGAGGTACCGGTTGGCGATGCCATGCTGGGAAGAGTTGTAAATGCTTTGGGACAGCCGATTGATGGAAAGGGACCTATTCATACAGATAAATTCCGTCAGATTGAAAGGGTTGCTTCCGGTGTAATTACCAGAAAGTCAGTTGATACACCGCTTCAGACAGGTATTAAGGCTATTGATGCCATGGTTCCTATCGGAAGAGGACAGAGAGAGTTAATTATCGGTGACCGTC
>CAYOHM010000062.1:0-11849 GCA_964403785.1 uncultured Alistipes sp. | reverse complement strand
GCAGCGGTACATAAGGCAGCACAATACGCTGCCAAAGTACCGGCGGCGAACAATTACCGAATAATCGCACCTATATGCCTGCACTCACATTAGCTTCACAATTACCTAATGTATATATTTCGAAAGGAATTTAAGAAAATGATAAGAGTCGGTATTTTGGGTTACGGAAATCTTGGTAAGGGTGTTGAGTGCGCAGTTGCCGTTAATAAGGATATGGAGCTTGCGGGTGTCTTTACAAGAAGAGCTCCTGAGAGCGTTAAGGTTATTACGGAGGGCGTGCCAGTCTATAATGAGAGCGCACTTGCAGGTATGAGGGATAAGCTGGATGTTCTTGTCCTTTGCGGCGGCAGTGCAACGGATCTTCCGGAGCAGACACCAAGGTATGCTTCGATGTTTAATGTAGTTGACAGCTTCGATACGCACGCCCGTATTCCTGAGCATTTCGCAAAGGTTGATGCCTCAGCCAAGGCAGCAGGCAAGACAAGTCTTATTTCGTGCGGCTGGGACCCGGGTATGTTTTCACTTAACAGATTATATGCAAATTGTATTCTTCCTAATGGAAAGGACTATACCTTTTGGGGTAAGGGCGTAAGTCAGGGACATTCAGATGCGGTCCGCCGTATTGACGGTGTTAAGGATTGCAGGCAGTACACAATCCCTGTTGAGTCAGCAATGCAGGCAGTAAGGGACGGAAAGCAGCCACAGCTTACAACGAGGGATAAGCATACAAGAGAGTGCTTTGTTGTTGCACAGGAGGGTGCGGACCTTGCAAGGATAGAAGCTGAGATTAAGAATATGCCAAACTATTTTTCTGATTATGATACAACGGTTCATTTTATCACTGAGGAAGAAATGAAGAAGAATCACAGTGGTCTTCCGCATGGAGGAAGCGTTATCCGTACAGGTGTTACAGGATTTAATAATGAACATACACATGTGGTTGAGTATAAGCTGGCACTTGACTCAAATCCTGAATTTACAGGCTCTGTAATCGCAGCATATGCAAGGGCAGTATACAGACTTAATAATGAAGGGCAGACGGGCTGTAAGACGGTATTTGATATTGCACCTGCATATCTTTCACCTTTGAGCGCTGAGGAATTAAGAGCTAATTTATTATAATTATTACTGCCCATAACAGGAGTAGGTAAAATGACATATAAAGAAGCTATGGATTACATAAATTCTGTCAGCAAAAAAGGAAGTATTCTTGGACTTGATACCACGAGGGAGCTTCTTAAAAGACTGGGTAATCCTCAGGATGAATTGAAATTTATACATATTGCGGGAACCAACGGAAAGGGCTCGGTACTTGCCGATATTTCAAGTGTTCTCACGGCAGCAGGCTTAAAGACAGGAAGGTATATTTCTCCTGTTATTTACTCTTATAACGAAAAGATTCAGGTAGATGGAGAAAATATATCCAACGAAGAAATTACGCCAATAGTGGAAAGAATTAAAAATGCCTGTGATGCTATGATTGCGGAGGGATTTGAGCAGCCGACCGTATTCGAAATTGAAACGGCAATGGGCTTTATACATTTTCTTAATAAGGCTTGTGATATCGTTGTCCTTGAAACCGGTATGGGCGGAAGGGATGATTCGACAAACGTTATAAAGACAACTGTTTGTTCTGTAATTACCTCAATAAGTCTTGACCATGTAGGAATAATCGGCAGCAATCTGTCTGAAATCGCAGAATGTAAGGCAGGCATTATTAAGCCGGATTCAAATGTTGTCCTTTACAAGCAATCAGAGGAAGTGATGGATATTGTAAAGAAGGCTTCAGCACAAAAAAACAGCCGGATTGTTATTTCGCAGCCGGATAAGCTGGAGCTGCTCGAAAACAGTCTTTACGGTCAGAAATTTAATTATAAAGGCTTTAAAGGAATAAAAACACCTTTGCTGGGAGTACATCAGCTCTGTAATGCAGCGTGTGCACTTGAAACCATAGAGCTTTTAAGGTCAGTCGGATATAAAATAAGCGATGAGGCGGTTGCAGCGGGTATGAGCTATGTCAGGTGGCCGGGACGGTTTGAAATAGTAAATGACAGACCGCTGATTATTATGGATGGCGCACATAATCCGGACGGAGCAAAGATATTTGCCAACACGGTAAGTGAGTATTTAAGAGGATACAGGCGGATATTTGTAATGGGAGTGCTGAAGGATAAGGACTATAAAGAGATTATAAGGTTGACAAATAGCCTTGCAAGTGCGATTATTACAATAAATCCGGATAATCCCAGAGCACTTTCGGATGTTGCTCTTAAAGAGGCAATAGACGAAATAAAGACAAGTAATATTCCTGTTCTTGCTGCCGGAAGGATAGAAAGCGGAATTGAGCTTGCAGGTCAGCTTGCAATGCAGCTTAATGAACCTAATGTGGCAATTGTGGTATTCGGTTCGCTTTCCTTCCTGGGTGATCTTGGAAGATATTTGTATCAATAAATATGGAGGTTACAAGTGGTAGATCAGGCAAAGGTTAAAGAAGCTGTACGACTTTTGATTGAGGGAATCGGAGAAGATGTCAACAGAGAGGGACTCATCGACACACCTGACAGGATTGCCAGAATGTATGAGGAATTGCTTTCGGGAATGGAGCAGAGCCCGTCAGAAATCTTAGCCAAGACATTTTCAGCATCCGATAATGAGATGATAATTGAAAAGGATATCACTGTTTATTCAATGTGTGAGCATCATATGCTTCCGTTTTACGGAAAAGCACATATCGCATATATTCCGAATGATAAAGTTGTAGGTATAAGTAAGCTTGCAAGAACAGTGGAGGTATTTGCAAGAAGACTTCAGATTCAGGAAAAGCTTACGGCGCAGATTGCTGATGCACTTATGGATAATCTGTCACCCAAAGGTGTAATGGTAATGATTGAGGCAGAGCATATGTGTATGACAATGCGCGGCGTCAAAAAGCCCGGAACCCAGACAGTGACTTATGTCTGCAGAGGCGAATTTGAAAATAACGAAAAACTACAAAATAATTTTTTTAGATTGGTGAAATAACAAATGACAAAATATAACAGAATTTTATATAATGACGATTTTAATGTATTACTTCAAAGGCTCGGCACATTGGAGAGCAGCAGACGTTTCTGCAGACATGGATTTTCACATTTGACGGATGTTTGCAGGATTGCGTACATCATTGCTCTGGAAAACAATCTTGGTCTTGATAAAGACATCATATATGGTGCCGGACTTCTTCATGACATCGGCCGTGTGGCTGAATATGAAAACGGACTTCCACATAATGAGCAAAGTGCCGAAGCGGCGCGGACAATACTTAAGGAATGTGAATATAATGAGGACGAGATTGAAACAATTTGCCAGGCGATAATGTGCCACCGCAGCGATTCTGAGCTTGAAAAAGCACTCCAAAAGCCTGATTTGGCAGCAGTATTAAAAAAGGCGGACAGGCTGTCAAGGAATTGCTTTTACTGTCCGGTCTGCAATGAATGTAAGTGGAGTGAAAATCAAAGGAATAAAGGAATTGTATAGTATGCTAATCGGGAAAAAAGTTTTTGACCTTGAGAATGAAATGTATATAATGGGAATTCTTAACGTAACGCCTGATTCGTTTTCGGACGGCGGCAGGTTCAATAACATTGAAAGTGCAGTACAGCACGCTGAACAGATGATAAATGAGGGTGCTGATATAATAGACGTTGGCGGAGAATCAACGCGGCCCGGATATACGCTTATCAGTGATGAGGAGGAAATATCCAGAGTTGTGCCTGTAATTAAGGCGATTAAGGAAAAATTGGATGTTCCTGTTTCGATAGATACCTACAAATCGAAGGTCGCAAGAGCAGCAATAGAGGCAGGTGCAGACCTTGTAAACGATATTTGGGGATTGAAGTATGATTCCGAAATGGCAGCTGTTATTGCGAAGTACAATGTGCCCTGCTGCCTGATGCATAATCGCAAAGAGGCTGTTTATGAGGATTATTTGCGGGACGTTGTTGCGGATTTACAGGAATGTATTGATATTGCACACAGGGCAGGAATAAAAAGCGAAAATATAATTCTTGACCCGGGTGTCGGCTTTGGAAAGACCTATGAGCAAAATCTTTCGATAATAAATCACCTGGAGGATATCAAGAATATGGGATATCCTGTTTTGCTGGGAACGTCAAGAAAGTCCGTTGTCGGTCTTACTCTTGATGTACCTGCGGGTGAGAGAATGGTCGGAACTGCTGTCACAACTGTTGTTGGCGTAATGAAGGGCTGCGCAATTTACCGTGTGCATGATTGTCTTGAGAATAAACAGGCAATAAGAATGACAAGAGCAATTTTGGCAGAAAAACGAGTATAATTAAAGGTATAAAGAAAGTGGGGAAAACAGGATGGATTCAGTTACAATCGAAGGCTTGGAGGTGTATTGCAATCACGGAGTTTTCCCTGAGGAAAATAAACTGGGTCAGAGATTTGTTGTAAATGTGGTGCTCTATACGGATACACGTATGGCAGGACTTGATGATAATCTTGATAAATCCATTGATTACGGCGAAGTTTCCCATTTCATTACAGATTATATGAAGAATAATACCTTCAAGCTTATTGAGGCTGTGGCTGAAAATCTTGCAAAGCAGCTTCTTCTTAAAATTTCCAATCTTCGTGAAATTGAGATAGAAATCAAAAAGCCTTGGGCACCGATAGGACTTCCGATTGACTGCGTGGGCGTGAAAATAACAAGAAAGTGGCATACGGCGTATATTGCGCTGGGGTCCAATATGGGCAACAGACAGGGTTTTCTTGATATGGCAGCGGATGAGATAGATGCAGATGAAAATTGCGTATTGCTTAAAATAGCGGATTCAATTGAAACAAAGGCATATGGGGTTGAGGATCAGGATGATTTCCTAAACAGTTGTGTTGAGGTAAGGACATTGTATTCGCCGGATGAGCTGCTAAAGCTTTGCAACAGCATTGAGAAAAAGGCAAACCGTGTGAGAAAACAGCACTGGGGACCGAGAACCCTGGATATGGATATCATTTTCTATGATGATGAGGTTATAGAAAAGGATAATCTTTGTATCCCACATATTGAGATGCATAAGAGGGACTTTGTGCTTAGACCGCTGTCACAGATTGCACCGAATAAAGTTCATCCGCTTCTCAAGAAAAGGGTGGTTGAGATGCTGGATGAACTTAAAGAGTCTACTCGATAGTAATCAGGTCCACATTTGCAGCTCCCGCAGTAGGAACCCGATATAATGATGTTGTGCCGTACATCTGGAAAAATGTATACTGTGAGGTACAGCTTATGTTGGTAATGTTGCCGGATTTGATGAAGGTATTATCGCTTCCGTCGAGGTTCATTCGATAAAGGGCAGGAGTATCACCCTCAACATGATAGAAAAGTGAGTTTTCATAGATGTTGTAGCTGATACATTTTCCCTCCCTGCCGTCTACAAGCACTTCTTTATCCTTTGTATAGGTATTCACGCGGACAAGGGAATAATTTGCACCCAGGTCGATATAGTATATAAAGTCACCCTGCATATCCACCATATATGCATTTGCCTCAAGGTAGAGTGTGGTCTGTTTTGTCTTAATGTTATACGCATAGATGTTGTGATTATCAACCGTATTAACGTAATACAGGACATCTTCGTAAATGCTTGACGGATAATATCCGTTATCGCTTATTCTTGTATTATCCGTACCATCAATATTTACCTTGTAAAAGGAAAGCGCATCATCATCAGAGTAGTGCTGATAATACAGCTCATTTCCGTAAAGATTGATGACTCCGGCAACGGAATCATAAAGTGTTTTGGTGTTCTGCCCCTTTAAATTGCATCTGATTACACCGAGGAGCTGACCGCGGAATACAGCTAATGCACTTTCAGGAGTGTAATTATTCTTGACATAGTAAATGTACGGGCCATAGGCGTTCAGACTGCATACATGGTCAGAATTGAGCTGGTGTATATTGCTGCAGTCGGAATCCATAACATAAAGTTTATTTTGGTCATAAGGATTGGCAAAATATATTTTGCCGTCGCTTTCACAGAACATCCCGTTGTTGTTTAGGTTGCCGGCGGTGTTGCCACTGGCTCCCTCCGGGTTATATATCATTCTGCTTGAATAAATTCCATAGCCGACAATCGCAGCTAATATAACGATTACATACACGGCTATTATTATTTTCTTTATTTTTTTTGGCATATGAACCTCCTATCATAAAAGTGAAGCACAATAATTGTTCCCATAGGTCAATTATAGCATATGATGATGTAAAGTTAAAAAAATATTTTTACAATGAATTAAAGTGTGTTACAATGAAACTCAGTTACTAAGAACTTTAGAAAGGTTTTTGAATATGTTGGATTTACAGGTAATTAGAAAAGATATCGATGAAGTTGACAGAGAGCTTGTCAAGCTTTTTGAGAGGAGAATGGAGCTTACCACCAGTGTTGCCAAATACAAGATTGAAACCGGCAAGAAGGTGCTCGACCCGCAAAGGGAGAAGGAGAAGCTTGAAGCTATCTCAGAGCTTGTATCAAACGATATGAATAAGCATGGTATAAATGAGATTTTTACGCAGATTATGGCAACGAGCAGAAAGTACCAGTATATGCTCCTTGAATCGATGGGACAGACACTTCGAGAGGACTATATTGCGCTTGATGAGATTGAAAAAGATAATTGCAGGGTTGTTTATCAGGGCGTTCCCGGAGCGTATTCATACATAGCGATGAAGAGATTTTTTGGCGAGGATGTTGATAATTACAATGTTAAGACCTTCAGAGATGCAATGGAGGATTTAAAGAACGGTAAGGCCGATTATGCGGTTCTGCCGATTGAAAATTCAACAGCGGGAATTGTCAGTGATGTTTATGATCTCTTACCAAAGTACAATAATTATATAATAGCAGAGACATATGTTAAGGTAGAACACGCGCTTTTGGGTGTTCCGGGTGCGACGCTTGATGACATAAAGGTGGTATATTCCCACCCACAGGGACTTATGCAGTGCAGAAGCTTCTTTGAAGAGCATAAGGACTGGATACAGAATGAGTATGCGAACACTGCGATGAGTGCAAAGAAGGTTGTTGATGAGGGAGATAAGTCGCAGGCGGCAATTGCCAGTGTGGAGGCAGCTAAGCTTTATGGACTTTCCGTGCTGAAGGAGAAGATTAATACGCAGGATAACAATACTACAAGATTTGTTATTTTGACAAATAAGAGAATGTTTCTTAAGAGTGCCGGAAAGGTCAGCATTTGCTTTGAAACAGAACATACCGCCGGCAGTCTTTACGATATGCTGAGCCACATCATATACAATGGTCTTAATATGACCAAAATCGAGTCAAGACCAATCGAGGGACAGGCATGGCAGTTTAGATTTTTTATAGATTTTATGGGAAATATTGATGAGCCTGCTGTAATGAACGCCCTTAGAGGCATACAGGAGGAGGCTCTTTCAATAAGATTGCTGGGTAACTATTAATCGGAATTCTAATTGATTAGAAATACAAATATGTATAAGGTGGAATTTTAAGATGAAGAAATTTTTAATGGTTGTATCGGATATTATGGCAGAAGCTTTCAAGGAGTGCGGCTATGATACAAAGTATGCAAAGGTTGCTGTTTCTAACAGGCCTGATCTTTGCGAATATCAATGCAATGGTGCAATGGCAGCAGCTAAGGAGTACAGGAAGGCTCCGTTAATTATCGCACAGGAGGTTGTTGGCAGGCTGGAGGAAAATGCTGCTTTTGAGAAAATAGAAGCAGTTAATCCGGGCTTTATAAATATTGTCCTTGCAGGAAGTTTTGTTGCCGAATATGTTGACAGTATGGGCAGGGATGATAATCTTGGCTATGAAAAAGCCGTACAGCCAAAGACAATAGTAATTGACTATGGCGGGGCGAATGTTGCAAAGCCGCTGCATATCGGACATTTACGCTCGGCGATTATCGGTGAGAGCATTAAGAGAATTGCAAAGTATGCAGGCCATAATGTAATAGGTGATGTTCATCTGGGTGACTGGGGTCTTCAGATGGGGTTGATTATAGAGGAGTTAAGGGACAGAAAACCGGAGCTTGTGTATTTTGATGAAAATTTTCAGGGTGAGTATCCAACCCAGCCGCCATTTACTATTTCTGAACTCGAGCAGATTTATCCGGCAGCAAGTGCAAAAAGCAAGGAGAAGCCGGAGTTTATGGAGCGTGCCCACCAGGCAACCTTAAAGCTTCAAAGCGGTGACAGAGCCTGCCGTGCAATCTGGAATCACATTATGAATGTATCGAAGGCTGACCTTAAGAAGAATTACGATAATCTTAATGTAAGCTTTGATTTGTGGAAGGGTGAAAGCGATGCACAGCCGTACATTCCTGATATGCTTCAGAAAATGACGGACGAGGGCTATGCCTATGAAAGTCAGGGTGCACTGGTTATTGATGTAGCGCAGGAGACTGATTCTAAGGAGATTCCGCCATGTATTATCCGTAAGTCAGACGGCGCGGCGCTTTATGCTACTTCGGACCTTGCAACGATGATTCAAAGAGAACGTGATTTTGCACCGGACAGATATATTTATATGACGGATAAGCGTCAGGAAATGCATTTTACACAGGTATTCCGTGCCGCAAAGAAAACAGGAATCGTAAAAGAAGAAACTGAGCTTACGTTTCTTGGCTTTGGAACAATGAACGGAAAGGACGGCAAGCCTTTTAAAACCCGTGCGGGCGGTGTTATGCGTCTTGAACAGCTGGTGGAGGATATTAATGAAGCCGTTCATGACAGAATAATGGAAAATCGCAGTATGTCAGAGTCGGAAGCGGAAGAAATTGTAAAGGTAATAGGTCTTGCGGCATTAAAGTACGGCGACCTGTCAAATCAGGCTTCAAAGGATTATATCTTTGATATAGAGCGTTTTACATCCTTTGAGGGCAACACCGGACCATATATTTTGTATACAATCGTGCGAATTAAGTCCATACTTGCTAAATATGCTGAAAATGGCGGGGATGTCAGGACAGCGGATAAAATAAAAACACCTGTTAATAATTCACAGAAGGAGTTAATGCTTGTTATATCAAGATTTAATGAAGTGATGGAGCAGGCATATGAGGAGATAGCCCCTCATAAAATCTGTCAGTACATTTATGAGCTTTCCAATGTATTTAACAGCTTTTACCATGAAACCAAAATCCTTTCAGAAGAAAATGAAGATACAAAGCAGGGTTATATTGCATTGCTGGTGGTAACAAGAAGGATACTGGAGCAGTGTATAGATTTACTTGGATTTACGGCACCGGAGAGGATGTAGAATCTGAACTAACAACGGAAATGTCGTAATTTGTCGACAAAAAAAGATTTATCGCAGGCATAAGTTCTGTTATTATATATAATGAGATTGGGCTTTGCCAAACCCACAAGAAAGGAGAATCGTGATGGCACAAAAGAAACTGATATCGTGGAATGTTAATGGAATCAGAGCCTGTATGGACAAGGGATTTATGGAATTCTTTGACAAAGAGGATGCTGATATTTTCTGCATTCAGGAAACAAAGCTTTCCGAAGGACAGCTTGACTGGAACAAAGAGGGATATTACGCATATTGGAATTATGCAGCTAAAAAGGGATATTCCGGAACAGCGGTATTTTCAAAGGAAGAGCCGTTAAGCGTATCCTACGGTATAGGAATTGATGAGCATGACACAGAGGGAAGAGTTATCACCCTTGAATTTGATGATTACTATTTTGTTGTTGTGTATGTGCCGAATTCCCAGAGAGAGCTTACAAGACTTGATTATCGTATGAAGTGGGAGGATGATTTCAGAGGATATCTTAATACACTCAAATCCAAGAAAAACGTTATTGTTACAGGCGATATGAATGTGGCTCATAAGGAAATTGACCTTAAGAATCCTAAATCCAACCATAAAAACGCAGGTTTTACTGATGAAGAGCGAAGTAAAATGACACAGCTTCTCGAAAGTGGTTTTATAGATACGTTCAGGTTTTTTTATCCTGACAGAACCGGTATTTATTCCTGGTGGTCATATATGTTTAAATCACGTGAGAAGAATGCGGGCTGGCGTATCGACTATTTTCTCGCATCCGAGGGATTAAAAGAAAAATTAATGGATGCGTATATATATGATGAAATTTTAGGTTCGGATCATTGTCCTATTGGTTTGTTGATTGATTTATAAGGTGATGCTATGACAGAAACGAATATCAAAGAAGTTAAGAGCTGCGTATTGGAGACCGGTGAAATAGATGTAGGAACACTTGAACAGTTTTACGGCAAGCTCCTTAATGAGATTATGGCAAGCTCTCTAATTGTATACAGAGAGATATATTTTGTACACATAGAATCTGATTATTATAGGAGAGTTTATCCTGACGGTGAACATACGGAGGAATTCGGAAATTATTCGGAGGCTGTTAAAAATCATTTTAGGCGTGGAATTATTGTAGATAAGGATGATTCCAAGATATGGGACTTCCTTTCTATTGAGAATTTGAGAAATGAACTCAGAGATAAGGATATATGTGAGCACAGATACCGCAGAACCAATCAATTCGGGACTGTGGAATGGTGTCTTGTGAGTTTTACTATTGGCATAAGAAAAGAAAATGTACCTGTTACCGCAACGATGACTATCAGAAGCATTGAACGTATGGTAAGGGAGGAACAGGAATATAACCGTAATCTCAAGGAGGCACTTGAAATCGCAGAGAATGCCAATAGGGCAAAGACGGATTTTTATTCTACCGTTTCCCATGATATGAGAACGCCTCTTAATGCAATTATCGGAATGTGTACAATAGCAAAGCTCTACCCGGATGATTTAAAAAGAATAAAGAGCTGTATTGACAAGATAGAAACTGCGGGAAGATATTTGATGACACTCATAAATGAGCTCCTGGATATGGCGCAGATTGAAAGCGGAAAGCTTAAGCTGGTGAAAGAACCGTTTTCGATTATCGAAATGATGAATGAGCTTTTTGAGATGACAAAGGTTATGGCGTTTGCCAAAAATGTATATATCAGATATTTACACAAAGAGGTCATTCACGCCAATGTTGTGGGAGATGAAACAAAAATTTCCCAGATAATTACGAATATTATTTCTAATGCTGTTAAATATAGTTATGATGATGATGAAGTAACAATTTCCATGGAGGAATTAGCAGATAAGGGCGACGGGAAAATCTGGTTCAGGTTCACGATTGCGGACAATGGAATTGGCATGGAGGAGGATTTCTTAGAGAAGATATTTGAACCCTTCGGGCGGATTGAAAACGAAAAAACAAAGAATGTGTATGGAACAGGTCTGGGGCTGCCTATCGCAAATAAACTGGTAAATGCCATGGGAGGCAGCATTGACATAAAGAGCAGGCTCAATGAGGGCTCAACGGTTGTTGTGGATATACCTTTTGAGATTAGCGAATGTGAAGCTGTAAAAGACGATGAATTAAAGAAAACTTTAGACATTACACAGATGGCAGCGACACAGGATAAGCGGAAAATAAAAGCTCTTGTGGCGGAAGATAATGAGATGAATGCGGAAATAGCGGCTGAGATACTCAAGCAGCTCGGTGTGGAAACTGTTATCGCTGAAAATGGAAAAGAAGCGTTGGAAAGCATAAGGACAAGTCCTAAGGGCGAATATGACTGTGTGTTTATGGATATGAGAATGCCTGTTATGGACGGAATAGAGAGCGCTAAGCTGATACGCGAGATATATGATGCAAATGAGCTGCCTATTTTTGCAATGACGGCAAATGTATATACGGACGATATTGCAAAGACACACGGAGCCGGAATGCAGGAGCATATAGGCAAACCGATAAACATTATTCAGGT
>CAYOHM010000061.1:0-11917 GCA_964403785.1 uncultured Alistipes sp. | reverse complement strand
ACCTTAAAATAAAAAATACGGAAACTCAAATATCTTCCAATAAACACTGTTAAAACTTCTTTCTTTGCACATCTTAAATATCACTTCATAAAATATATTATCACCAAAAGGAGCCTATGTATGGAAACAGTACTTGAACTGAATCACATTGATTATTCGTACCATACGATGTCCGGTGAAGTGAAGGCGCTTTCCGACATTCAAATTAAAATAAACGCCGGAGAATTTATATCCATTGTCGGTCCTTCCGGATGCGGCAAAAGTACGCTTTTATCCATTATAACAGGGCTTATCAGACCTGAAAGCGGATATGTTATTTTAAGGGAAAATACCAAAATCGGATATATGCTGCAAAGGGATAATTTGTTTGAATGGCGCGATGTTTATAAAAATATCCTGTTGGGGCTGGAAATTCAAAAAAAGCTTACGCCCGAAGCAATCTCCTATGTGGACCATATGATTGAAAATTACGGTCTTTCAGATTTTAAACATTCCCTTCCAAGCCAGCTCTCAGGCGGAATGAGGCAGCGTGCTGCCCTTATACGCACACTTGCCCTAAAACCGGATATTTTGCTTTTAGATGAGCCCTTTTCTGCTTTGGATTACCAGACAAGACTTGAGGTAAGTGATGACATAGGCAAAATCATCAAGTCCGAAAACAAAACTGCCATTTTGGTAACTCACGATATTTCTGAAGCAATTTCCATGGGTGATAAAGTAATAATATTAAGCAAACGTCCCGGAAGTATTAAAAAAATTGTTCCGGTAAACGTAAGCATAAAGGACCGTACCCCCTTCAACACCAGATTTGCTCCTGAATTTCAGGATATTTTCAATGAAATATGGAAGGAGATGACAGGCATATGAGTGTTTACCAGCAGGAATATGTAAGGGGCTGCAAACGTCACAAAATACTTGTCAGATTTTTTCAGATATTTTTATTATTATTTGTACTTGGCATATGGGAAATGTCCGCACGTCTCGGACTTATAAATGATTTTATCTTCAGCAGTCCGTCAAGAATGTTAAATGCACTGATAAAGCTTATAAAAACCGGAGAAATATATAAGCATACATTAATAACATTAATTGAAACACTGGCAAGCTTCGTTTTGGTAATAGGCTCAGCGCTGGTAATAAGCATAATAATGTGGAATTTTACAACACTTTCAGAAATTATGGAGGCATATATTGTCACCTTTAACAGTCTTCCGAAATCTGCCCTGGCACCCGTCCTCATAGTATGGCTCGGAACCGGGTACACAACAATCATTGTTACTGCGGTTTCTGTTTCCGTATTCTGCACCATTGTTTCACTCTACACAAGCTTTTCCCATACAAATCCCGAAAAAATCAAGCTTATAACCACACTTGGCGGCGGCAAAAAAGATATACTGACCAAACTAATCCTGCCCGGAAGTATTCCCTCCATAATAAGCTGTATGAAGGTCAACATCGGGCTATGTCTTGTAGGCGTGATTATCGCAGAATTCTTAGTTGCAAATGCAGGTCTGGGATATATCATAATATACAACAGCCAGATTTTCAAAATGGATTACGTTCTCCTATCGATATGTCTGCTCTGCTTAATGGCAGTACTGCTCTACAAAATAATTAATATCCTTGAAAGAAAATACGGCATGGCATAATGTACGCCCAGGCTCAAATTTACACAAAAAAGGGACCATTGCCTTGACAATAGTCCCATACATAAACCTGCATAAACCTAGATAGCCTCGTTAATCTTCTTAATAGATGAGGAAATAGTCGTTGATGCCTCTTTAATGTTCTTATATATGTCTGAGGAATGTCTTGAAAGTTCACCCATCTGCTTAGCAACAACTGCAAAGCCAACACCTACTTCACCAGCTCTTGCTGCCTCTATGGAAGCATTAAGTGTAAGCATATTCTGTCTGGATGCAATGCTCTCAAGCTCCTTAGTCTTATCAGATATACTCTTTACTGCCTTTGTAAGATTATCCATCTCACCCTCAATGACATCTACTTCATTGGAATTCTTCCACTTCTCATATGCCAAATTAGCCATCTCATTGACAGTATCGCAAAGAAGCTGTGCTGCTGCACGAATCTGCTTCTCACTGCGGACAGGAACCTTGTGAACTGCTGCCACATATTCCTCAGGATTAATATTAAGTTCACGGGCAATACTTGTAAACTTAGCATCATCCGGCTCATTAGGGAGCACCTGCCCTCCGATAATCGCACCGACCTTCTCTCCGCCGACAACAATATCCGATGCAAAATCCATAAGACCTGCATGGCAGAAATAAACACCGGTACATTCATTGTCACACTTAACACATCTTCTGCAGCCTTCATTTGACATTCTTGTGTACTTCATACAGAAATCAGTAAAATTACTGCCATTTGTTATGTATTCGCCATCCTGATTTACAGCAATAGCTGCAAGTCCGGTAGCATCAGAAAACATGTCCTGTATACGCTGAAGCTGCCCCATATCCATAAATTCCTTCAAATACATAAAAAATACCTCCGCCTCTCTTTTGTTCCTATAATTATAACATCTCTTTGTTTAAATTTCCATAATAAATATAAAAAATTGTATTTTTTTTGTATTCTTTTGTTAATATCTTGTATTTATTATACATAATCAAAAACTGTGCTGACTAGCTTTGTCATCATAGCTACATCCCGTGCTCCCGCAGTTTCCACAGCCGAATGCATTGCAAGAATAGGAATACCCACGTCAACGGTTCTGATGGACAAATTCGCTGCTGCAATAACTCCAAGTGTGGAACCCCCTGCTATATCCGATTTATTTACAAACTCCTTAAATTTTATATTATTCTTAAGGCATATATCCTTAATTATTGCCGAAGATACCGCATCCGTGGCATATGATTGTCCTGCTGCCCTCTTAATGGCTATACCGTCATTTAAGAAAATCTGATTTGTCGGATCATTCTTATCCGGCTGGTTCGGATGCATTGCATGTGCCACATCAATAGAAAGCATAAGTCCGTCGCTTAACGCATTGTCAAGTTCCTCCTGTGTTCTTGCAAGTGAGGCATATATTTTCTTTAAAACCCTGTATATTATACCGGATGCCGCACCCTGCTTTGTTCTGCTGCCAACCTCTTCATTGTCAAAAACAGCAATCATATTTAGATTTTTCTCTCCGGTGCTCTCACAAAGGGCAGCCACAGATGAGTATGCCGACGAAAGATTGTCAATTCTCGGAGACATAATCATTTCTTCGCTGATTCCGCACTTTGTGAGTTTTTCTGTATTGTAAAGATATAACTGCCAGTCCAAAATATCCTCCGGCTTACAATCAGCAAGGGAGGCAACATATTTTATAAAAAACTTTTCATCCTTTATATCTCCATTTAAGCCTGCAAGAGGAAGCATATCCTTTTGCTTATTAAGTTCAACCCCCTTATTGACATCCCTGTTAAAATGAATGGCAATATTGGGAATTACAAATACCGGTCTTACGGAATCTACCACCTTAACAGCCGGCTTAAAGGAATCCTCTGATTTTAATACAACACTCCCCGCAAGTCCCAGTGGTCTGTCGAGCCACGTATTTAAAATTGCTCCGCCATATGTTTCCACATTTATTTTGTTGTATTTTCCCTGAAGGATTTCAGGTGACGGCTTAACAACAAAGCACGGTGAATCCGTATGTGACGCCGCAATGCAGATTCGTCCCTGACTATTTAAGCTCCTGCCTATCCGGAATGCAATCAGCGATGTACCAAAGACATCAACATAATATTTTCCTCCATTTGACACCTTCCAGTCACCTTTAAGCTCAAGCTCTTCAAAGCCACTGCTCTTTAACATTTCCTTTATATTACGCACAACCACCGGCGGGCATGTGCTTCTATCTATAAAGCTCTTAAAATCTTCCATAACTTAGCTCACTTTCACAATTACTTAACTTAAAATATATTGTCAATAACACGAAACTATTTTATACTAATAGTTGTTAAGAAACAAGAGGAGGGTGTAATGATTTCCATTAAATTTACCAATCTAAAATCCATAACCTCGCATCTGCTGGTAAAGGATACCTTTGACGGCTGGCTGCTTACGGAGGGTCAGATATATACACATTCATTATTTACAATCAATGGCAGGGTAAACCCCGATTTTACCATACAGGCACCTTCCGATGCTTTGGACAGTTTTAACCGCTGGCTGCTTTTAAGACCCGTCTGTTATGAAATAATCAAAGGAAAACAGCTTCCCACATTCTTTAAGTTTGTTTTTAAGCTTCCGTCCGACAGGCTTGCAGACATAGCCGACAGCTCCGGTGGCTTTAATGTGAATGACATTGATGGTTTGTTTATTAACATAAAATATGACAAGGGCATTATTTCACTTACCACAGGTATATCCTTAAAGGTTTTTACCTTGGATAAGACACCGGAGAAGGTCTTTGACAGCTATGTTTTAAATATTATGGACTCAAATAAAATTGAATATACCATTCTTTAACTGTTAGCACTCTTTTAAAATGAGTGCTAATTTTTTCTTGACTTTGCGGCTTATCTGTCTTAATATAAACTTAATCTAGTGATTTTACATCAAAGAAGGAGTGATTTTATGTCAGCAAAGACAGGCAGCCTTTCAATTAACAGTGAAAATATTTTTCCTATAATTAAGAAATGGCTTTATTCAGACCACGATATTTTCTATCGTGAATTGGTATCCAATGGTTGTGATGCCATAACAAAATTAAAAAAGCTTGATGTAATGGGTGAATATTCAATCCCTGAAAATACTGAGCTTAAGATTGAGGTAAGCGTTAATCAGGAATTAAAGACAATTACCATTACAGATAATGGTATAGGTATGACAGCCGACGAGGTAAATGAATACATTAACCAGATTGCGTTTTCAGGTGCTACTGACTTTCTTGAAAAATACAAGGACAAAACAAACGAGGACCAGATTATCGGACATTTCGGTCTTGGATTTTATTCTGCATTTATGGTAGCCGACAAGGTTACTATTGATACACTCTCATATAAGGAGGGTGCAAAACCTGTTCACTGGGAATGTGACGGCGGAACCGAATATGAAATGAGTGAAGGTGAAAAGGACACTGTCGGCACACAGATAACTCTCTACCTTAATGAGGACAGCTATGAATTTTCAAATGAATACAGAGCACGTGAGGTTTTAGATAAATACTGCTCATTTATGCCGGTTGATATTTATCTTATTAACGAGAATGCGCCAAAGGAAGATGCTGCAAAGGCTGATTCCGATGCCGATTCAGAGACCGATTCGGAAGCAAAAGCTGCGGATGAGGCTTCACCAGAAGCTGATGCTCCAAAGCCAATCAACGACAAGAATCCTTTGTGGACAAAGGCACCTATTGATTGTACCGAGGAGGAATATAAGGATTTCTACAGAAAGGTATTCCATGATTATAAGGAACCGCTTTTCTGGATTCACCTCAATATGGACTATCCGTTCAACTTAAAGGGTATACTTTACTTTCCTAAGCTTAACACTGAGTACGATACTCTTGAAGGAACAATCAAATTATACAATAATCAGGTATTCATAGCAGATAACATCAAGGAGGTAATTCCTGAATTTCTTCTGCTGCTTAAGGGTGTTATTGACTGTCCTGACCTTCCTCTTAACGTATCAAGGAGTGCTCTTCAGAATGACGGATTTGTCAAAAAGATTTCTGACTACATTGCCAAAAAGGTTGCAGACAAGCTTTCAGGTATGTATAAGACCGAAAAAGAGTCCTACGAGAAGTACTGGGATGACATCAGTCCTTTCATAAAGTTCGGATGCCTTAAGGATGAGAAATTTGCCGAGAAGATGGACCAGTATATTATTTTCAAGGACCTCAATGATTCATACAAAACCCTTTCCGAGTATCTTGAGGAGGCAAAGGAAAAGCATGAGAACACTGTTTTTTACACCACAAATGAAAAGGAGCAGAGCCAGTATATCAATATGTTCCGTGAGGAGAACCTTAATGCAATAATTCTCCACCACAATATTGATACTCCTTTCATATCCCACCTTGAGCAGAAAAACGAGGGTGTTAAATTTGTTCGTATTGATGCAGACCTCTCAAACGTTTTCAAGGAGGAGGTATCCGAGGACGAGTTAAAGGATATAACCGAAAAGCTCACTGCCCTCTTTAAGAAGGAATTAAATAATGACAAGCTTGACATTAAGATTGACAAGCTCAAGAATGAAAAAATTTCTTCTATGATTACAATTAACGAAGATAGCCGACGTATGCAGGATATGATGAAGGCATACGGTATGTCCGGTATGGACCCTTCAATGTTCGGTCCGACAGGGGAAACTCTGATATTAAACGCCAATAATTCCCTTGTTCAATATCTCATAGAACATTCAGAGGGGGACAGGACTAACCTTCTCTGCAACCAGCTTTATGACTTGGCGCTCATCAGTTCAAGACAGCTTTCTCCTGAGCAGATGACAGCATTTATTTCAAGAAGCAATGAAATAATGAATCTTCTCATAAATCAATAAATATTAGGTATTATACTGGATTTTTCTGTCAGGTTAGTGTAAACTGTTACTTATGTGTAAAGCTTTACACTAACCTTTATTTTGGGGAGGCAATATGTTACTTGATGAGAAGAAGCCTGACAGCTTCATTTTTGATGATTTAGAGGATTTAGAAAATATAAAACAGTACGAAAATCTTTCTCAAAAAAAAGAGTCGTCCTCAAAAACGCCCGTCAAAAAAATTCCCAAGGACGAGGAACAGATTTCAGTTATCGGTGAGATTATCAGCTATGTAAAGATATTTGCAATCGCTGCCATACTTGCCCTGATTATTAATAACACAATAATTATCAATGCAACCGTTCCAACCGGTTCAATGACCAATACGATACTTGTCAATGACCAGCTTATCGGATTTCGCCTTGCTTATCTTTTTAGCGAGCCAAAACGCGGTGATATAATTATTTTCAAGTACCCTGATGACCCGAGCGAAAAATTCATAAAGCGTGTAATCGGACTTCCGGGGGATGTTGTTGATATCAAAAATGTTGATGGCGAGGTAGGTGTTTACGTGAACGGAGTAAAGCTCGATGAGCCTTATATACGTGAAGCAATGGTCATAAGTGAGGACCTGTCATACATCGTTCCCGCCGACAGTTATTTTGTTTTAGGTGATAACCGCAACAATTCCAAGGACTCACGATATTGGAACAATACATATGTTCCCAAGGAAAATATCCTTGCAAAAGCTTTATTCAGATATACAAGAGGTTTTGAGTGGTATACCCGTCCTACCTATGATGAATAAAAACTCCCGCCAGCGTAATCGTAAAGGTACGCTGACGGGAGTTTTATTTATACTTTACTGAATTTTTTACTCCGCGGATGTGTGTTATAATAAACCTCTCTTATTCTTTTAGCTGCAATATTGGCATAGATTTTCGTTGATGTAATATCCGAATGTCCCATCATTTCCTGAACAGCCCGAAGGTCTGCTCCGTTCTCCACCAAATGAGCAGCAAAGGAGTGTCTTAACGTATGCGGCGTTATATCCACAGGTATATCAGCTTTATGCCCATACTCTTTAATTATTTTCCAAAAACCCTGACGTGTCATCGGCTCTCCATAGAAATTGACAAAAAGCTCGTCAACCTTTTTATCCTTCACAAGGTGGGGTCTCGCTTCTTTAATATACTTCTTTACGGCATCATTTGCGACGTCATTTATCGGTATTATTCTTGTTTTTTTGGAGGTTTTGCACTGTATATAGCAAAGAGAGGTATTAACATCCTCCAGCTTTAACGAAATAAGCTCTCCCACCCTTATTCCTGATGCATATATCAGTTCAAGCATGGCGCTGTCCCTCATACCCTTATTCGTCCTGGTATCAGGCATTTCAAGGAGCCTAATCATTTCATCAAAAGTAAGTATATCTGGCAGCTTTTTTTCAGACTTAGGTCTTATAATGTCCGGCATTGGTATCGCATCAATAACATTTTCATCCCTTAAAAATGTAAAAAAAGCCTTCATTGACGAACAATATCTGGAAATACTGGCTCCTGACAATCCATCCTTTTCAAGCTTAAGCAAATATGAATTAACATCTGTCGCATTAATATCACTCACACTATCAATACCCATACCATCAAAAAATGCTGCCATTTTTTGAAGATCACGCCGATATGACGATATGGTATTTTCAGAGGCATTTTTATTTTCCAAATACTGAGTATATTTTCGTATGTATTCTTCCATAATTTACTCCAAATGTAAAATAATATACACTCATTATATATACTTATTTTGATAAACTCAAGATTTTTTAATAAAAATTTCCAATAAAAACCAGATTGAAGCTGCTCTCCAAAAAGGCGCTTACAAGTATAAAAAACTGTGAAAACATCAGTATTGGAAGCATTTTTACTAAAGAAATTGTCCTTTTTTGTGAATTAATTACCGTGTAAATCATTATTATATTTCCAAAAAATACCATAATATGCGGAAGCATACATACAACCGCAAATATCAGTATTCCTTTTAATCCATGTGACATAACAATGCATGAACAGGTAAGGCCTGCCATAAAACCGGCAGCAATGCTGTAAAGATATGGTATCATATGTCCGGCAAAGGAAATTGACAAAATAAGTAAAATAACCCATATCTTTAAGCGCTGTATAAATATATAATTAAATAATTCTTTGCCGTCTATATTCATACGCTGCATTTTTTCTATAAAGTCATAGTCAAAGACTTTCTGTATGCCTATATTCTTACTATAATAAATATTTATAAACAGGGAGCCCGAAAAAAGCCCCAAGATTATAAGAAATTCCAATACATATATATTGCTCATTGAACCTGATGCTCTCATCTTTGCCCTAGCCTTTCTTAAGATAGCTACAAACTATCCTATGCATTTAGCGCGGCAAAAAGAACATCAGCAGTATTTTGCTTTATATGTCATTACAGCAGCAATTGTCTTGGAATCCTGAATTTTGCAGGAGTAAATCATTTCGCAAAGCTCATCCACCGTGTACTCCAGCACCTCAACAAACTCGTCCTCATCCAAATGCTGATGTGACGGCTTTAAATCCCTTGCAAGATAGATATCAATAACCTCACTGCTGTATGCAATTGCAGGTACAGTGGATAATAAAAGTTCAAGATTGTCGGAGGAATACCCTGTTTCCTCCTCAAGCTCTCTTGCCGCTGCTGCAATCGTAGGTTCATCAACTGTATTTCTTCCGCCTGCCGGGATTTCAAGAGAGTCTCTGTCAATGGCATTCCTGTACTGCTTTACCATAATAATTTTGCCTTCCTTAGTTACCGGAAGTACCGCAGCAGCACCTTTATGGCCTATATAATCCCATTTTGCAATATTGCCACTCGGTACCCTGACACTGTCCTGATAAACATCAAGTATTGCTCCCTTATACTTTAATTCCCGATTTAAACGTTCAAACATTTTTTACCTCCCTAATCCAAATGTTCACATTTTTTATAACATTTTTCAGTTGCCTTGAACAATGAATTTCTAAATCCACATTCCTCCAGCGCTTCAACTGCTGCAATTGTAGTTCCTCCCGGCGAGCAGACATCGTCCTTTAGCTTGCCCGGGTGCTGCCCTGTTTCCAGCACCATTTTAGCTGAACCAAGAACCGTCTGTGCAACAAACCTGTATGCAGCCTGTCTTGGCATACCATATTTTACCGCGCTGTCTGCAAGTGCCTCTATAAACATATAAACGTATGCCGGCGAACTTCCGCTTGCACAGGTTACGGTGCTCATAATTTTCTCATCAACCTTGCACATTTTTCCAAACGAAGTAAATAAGTTTTCAATTTCCTTTATCTCACTTTCAGAAAATTCATTTTCATCATAGCATACGCCAGTCATACCCTCTCCGACCATTGCGGGTGTATTAGGCATTGCACGGACAATTCTCACATCCTTGCCCGCCATATTCTTTAATTCGTCAATCGTAATTCCCGGTGCGATTGAAATAATGGTATTTGAATATTCGACTGCATCCCTGATTTCCTTGAATATTTTTTCATATATTACCGGCTTTACGGCAAGAATAACATATTTGCTGTTTCTTACAACCTCTGCATTTGTCTCAAAATATGCAACACCCGTCTGTTCTGATTTTGCCTTCATCTTGTCCTTATTGTTCTCAGAAAAAGCTATCGAATCAGCCCCATATTTCTTTACAAGACCGGCGAGCATTGCAGAACCCATATTTCCCATTCCTATAAAACCAAATTTAAACATTGTCCTCTCCTTTTCATAATAGGTATTACTGATATGTAAAAATATAGGCAATCGCCTTTTGAATGCAATTGCCATTTTAATGTATTACTTTGTTTCAAGAAGTTTTTCAACACTTACGAGCTTTACGCAAAGAATGAAAAGCTCCGTAGCCATAGCCATCTCCTCTGCTGAAGGGTATGATGGTGCAATACGAATATTGCTATCCTTAGGGTCAATTCCGTAAGGAAATGTAGCGCCTGCCCCTGTAAGTACAACGCCTGCCTCCTTACATTTTGCCACAATAGCCTTTGCACAGCCCTCCATAGCATCGAAGGATATGAAATATCCGCCCTTTGGCTTCGTCCACTCGCCAATGCCAAGTCCTGTCAGTTCAGCCTCAAGCTCGGAAAGAACCGCCTCGAACTTAGGGCGAAGCTGCTTTGCATGCTTGCTCATATGTTCCTTGATTCCGGCTGCGTTCTTAAAATATCTTACATGACGAAGCTGATTTACCTTGTCATAGCCAATTGTCTGAATTGTCAATGATTTTCTTACAAAGTCAAGATTTTCCTTTGAAGAAATCATTGCTGCTATACCTGCACCCGCAAAGCTTATCTTAGATGTAGAACAAAACTCATATACAAGATTTGGATTTCCGGCTTTTTCACATTCGCTTAATATTTCAAGAATTTCATCCTGATCATCATCATATAAATGATGTACTGCATATGCATTGTCCCAGAAGATTCTGAAATCCTCCGCTGCCGGCTTAAGTGCAGCAAATCTCCTTACTGTTTCATCGGAGTACGAAATTCCCTGTGGGTTTGAATATTTTGGCACACACCAGATTCCCTTAACTGCTGCATCCTCTGAAACTAATTTCTCAACCATATCCATATCAGGGCCTGTCGGCAGCATCGGTATCGTAATCATTTCTATTCCAAAATGCTGTGTAATTGCAAAATGTCTGTCATATCCCGGTGCAGGACACAAAAATTTTACCTTTTCCAGCTTACACCACGGCGTACTTCCGCATACACCATGCGTCATCGATCTTGAAATGGTATCATACATGATAGGGAGACTTGCATTACCAAATACAATTACATTCTCCGGTAAAACGCCCATCATTTCAGCAACAAGTTTCTTTGCCTCCGGAACACCATCCATAACTCCATAGTTTCTGGTATCAAGACCATTTTCCGACTTCATATCACTATCAGCGGTCAATGTATCCAACATGTCCATCGTAAGATCAAGCTGCAACGGTGACGGTTTGCCCCTTGACATATCAAGTTTTAAGCCTTTTCCTTTGGCATCCTCGTACTCTGCCAAAAGTTCCTCTCTCAGCTTACGAAGTTCGTCCTTACTTAATTCACAATATGGTTTCATTGTGCGCCTCCTCAATTTTCCTATAATATCGCTTTTCCAACAAGTTTGTCTTAATGACCCACATACTTGCATATTATATGATAAAGTGAGTTTTGTTGCAAGGCTTATTTTATATTTCAAAGTTATTTTTAAGTAAAATATTATTATATTAAGTATTATTTGTTTGTGCTTAATATAATTAAGCAAATTTGGCTTAAGAGTATGTACTCTCCTTTGAAACAGAAAAGCCACTACCCACCGTTTAAAACCGTGGATAATGGCTTTT
>CAYOHM010000060.1:0-12256 GCA_964403785.1 uncultured Alistipes sp. | reverse complement strand
TGTTAAATCATAATATAAGGAGGACTTAAAATGCCATTTATTGACTCAAAGATTACAGTGCCGGTTACACCGGATAAAGAGGAAAGTATTAAAGCAAAGCTCGGAAAGGCAATCAGCCTTTTGGGAAAGTCTGAGAACTACCTTATGGTAGGTTTTGAGGACGGATATGACCTTTATATGGGTGGAAAAAAGCTTGAAAAGGGAGCATATGTTTCGGTAAGCTTATTTGGAAATGCCTCCTCATCCGCATATGATAAGATGACGGGTGAAATCTGCAATATCCTTTCGGATGAGCTTAATATACCGTCGGATGCCGTGTATGTAACATACCATGGAGTAAATGACTGGGGCTGGAACGGCAGGAATTTCTAATTAAATTATGATATAATCTGCGTTTTATCGCATTTTATATAAAAAGCACATAAGTGCGCGTCAGTTCGTAACCATCCTGACGTAAAATAAAACTAAGGGAGAGAAAGTATATGAGAAACAGAAAGGTAACGTATATGTTACAGGCTGCGATGATAGCAGCAATCTATGTAGTTTTGGTAATCATTTTTGATTACTGGTCTTTTGGAGTAATCCAGTTTCGTGTGGCAGAGGCACTTACAATATTGCCTGTATTTACCCCTGCGGCGATTCCGGGTCTGTTTGTAGGATGTATTCTTGCAAATTTCATGGGCGGCTCGATTTTGGCTGATGTGATTTTTGGAAGTCTTGCGACCTTAATCGGTGCAGTCGGCACATATTTAATCGGCAAAGTTAAATTGAAAAATGCAAGATTTCTTGCACCGATTCCGCCGATTCTTGCCAATACTATTATTGTTCCGCTGGTATTAAAGTTCGGATATGGTGCACAGGAAGCAATTCCTTATATGATGCTTACCGTGGGGGTGGGAGAAATCATAGTCTGCGCAGTCCTGGGACTTATTCTGATGCTGGTGCTTGAAAAGTATAAGGACATAATTTTTAAATAAAACGATTTTACTGGTAATGAGGATGTTAATAAGGAGAAACAAATGAAGGGATCAATGGTAAAGAAGTTTTTTATTACAATTGGCATTGTATTTATAGCATTGGCTGCTATGCTGGCAATTACATTTTACTCATTTTACAGTAGCTCGGTACAGAGAGTTCAAAGAATTTCGGAAAGCAGCCTTAAGTACGAATCCGCACAAATCGAAAATTATATAAACAAAGGTATGGATGTGCTCTGGGTTACAGCGGACAGCGTCAATTATATGATTGATAATGGCGTGCCCAATGAAGAAATTTTAAAGTATTTGGTTACACAGACCGAGCATGAACAGAAGGATATAGATGAAAACTTTACAGGTGTTTACGGCTATATCAATGGCGAATATCTGGACGGAGTAGGATGGGTTCCGCCCGAGGATTATGAGCCCAAAGAAAGGGAATGGTATACTGCGGCTAAGGCCGCAGAAGGCCGGACCGTAATAGTGCCTCCATATTTGGACGCCCAGACCGATACGGTTATGATTTCAGTAAGCAAGCTGCTTTCTGATAATGAAAGTGTTGTTTCGCTGGATATAGTATTAAACGAAATCCAGTATATTGCAGAGAATATTTCGATTGATGATATGGGCTATGGATTTATTGTTGATTCCACGGGTCTTGTTGTTGCACATTTTGATGAGGATGAAAAGGGCAAGATTTATCCGTTAAATGAGGAACAGGATATTCTTATGAATGGCATTTTTTCAAATGCCTCGGGAAGCTTCCAGATGCTGCTTGATGGTGAGAAATGCACGGTTTTCTCTGAGTCGGTCATGGACGAATGGTACGTTGTAATGATTGTCAGCAATACAAGGCTTTTTGAAGAAGTGCGTAAGCAGATGTTCAGCAACATAGTGGTCTGTGTTATCGGATTTATTATAATTGCAGTGCTTTGTGCATTTGTTTACCATGAAATGTATGAGCATAAGAAAAAGGATGATGAGAGTAAAAAGCGTCTTGACAGGCTTAATACCAATACCGTAAGGGCACTGGCATACACCATAGATGCTAAAGACCGCTACACCAGCGGACATTCGCAGCGTGTTGCAAACTATTCTCTGGAGCTTGCAAAGCGTATGGGAAAGTCAAAGGAGGAGCAGCAGATTATTTACCATGCAGGTCTTTTACATGACGTAGGAAAAATCCGCGTGCCGGAGGAGGTTATTAATAAGCCGGGAAAGCTTAATGAGGATGAATTTAATCAGATAAAGATGCATCCGGTCAGCGGTTACCATATATTAAAGGATATTTATGATGACAAGAGAATTGCCACAGGAGCGAAGTATCATCACGAAAGATATGACGGAACCGGATATCCGAATGGACTTTCAGGAAGCAACATCCCTGAAATTGCAAGAATTATAGGTGTCGCAGATGCCTATGACGCAATGGCAAGCAACCGAAGCTATCGTTCTGCACTCCCGCAGGAGGCTGTGAGGTCCGAGATATATAACGGACGCGGCAAACAGTTTGACCCTGAGATTGCGGACATTATGCTTACAATGATTGATGAAGATAAAGAATATAAGATGTGCCAGCTTGATTCAGTTCAGAAGAATATTCTCGTTGTGGATGATGAGATGATGAATATCAGGATGGTGGAGCATATACTAAAGAGCGAGGAGAACTATAATATTTTAAGCGCAGTAAATAGTACTGACGCCATGGAAATATTAAAGAATAATAAAATTGATCTAATACTCCTTGATGTGCTGATGCCGGATATAAACGGCTTTGAGCTTTACAAGGAGATAAGAAAGCTGTATTCGGTTCCGGTGGTTATTATGACGGCAGATAAGAGTATTGAGGTAGCTGAAAAGACAATTGAGCTTGGTATTGATGATTATATTACAAAACCATTTATTCCTGTAATATTAAGGGAAATGGTTCATGGTATCATTAACAGCTGGAAATGAAAGGAAATGTAATGGAAAAGGAAATAATAACGAGGGAATTTCTTACAGGGGAAAGAGCATTGTTTAAAAGGGAAAATCTGCTCGTTGAAGACACAATATTTGACGATGGAGAATCTCCGCTTAAAGAGTGCAGCAATATAGAGCTTACGGGAAGTATGTTTAAGTGGAAGTATCCGCTTTGGTACTGCAGGCATATAACGGCAAGAAATTGTACATGGTTTGAGATGGCAAGAGCCGGAGTCTGGTATTCTGATGATGTAGTAGTTGAAGATGCAGTTATACAGGCGCCTAAAAATTTCAGACGCTGCAATGGGCTGACCTTGAACAGGGTATTTATGCCTAATGCGTCAGAAACACTATGGCACTGCAATGACGTTGTGCTAAGTGACGTAACTGCAAGAGGCGATTATTTTGCAATGAATTCTGCCAATATGAAAATTGACAATTTTAAGCTGGATGGCAATTATTCCTTCGACGGCGGCAGGAATATTGAACTGAGAAACGGTAATCTTCTTTCAAAGGATGCATTCTGGAACAGCGAAAATGTTACGGTATATGATTCCTTTATCTCCGGAGAATATCTTGGCTGGAATTCACAGAATTTAACCTTAATAAATTGCACAATTGAGAGCCTTCAGGGACTTTGCTATATCGACAATCTTGTTATGAAAAACTGCCGTCTTATCAATACCACACTGGCATTTGAATATTCAAAGGTTGATGCGCAGATAGAAGGCAGGATTGACAGCGTGATGAATCCGACAAGCGGAACAATCAAAGCAGAAAAGATAGGCACGCTTATAATGGAAAAGGACAAGGTAGACCCGACAAAAACCAAAATTTTTCTTAGTTCAGGAGAAGAATAAATGTATTCATTTGATAAGGAAATTAACCGCAGAAACACACAGTCCTATAAATGGGAGGTTAAAGATAACGAACTTCCTATGTGGGTGGCTGATATGGATTTTCAGACGGCACCGGAAATTATCGAAGCAGTCCAAAAAAGAGTTGAACATGGAATTTTCGGATATTCGGTGGTACCTGACGAGTGGTATGATGCGTATATAAACTGGTGGAGGAGAAGGCATAATTTTGAGATAAGCAGGGAATGGCTTATTTTTTGCACGGGTGTTGTCCCTGCAATATCTTCGGTTGTGAGAAAGCTTACAACTGCGGCTGAAAATGTTGTTGTAATCACACCGGCATATAATATATTTTTTAATTCAATTTATAATAACGGGCGTAATATTTTAGAGAGCCTGTTAAAATATGAGAACGGACAGTATTCGATTGATTTTGCGGATTTGGAGGATAAACTCAGCAATCCGCAGAGCACGCTGCTTATTCTGTGCAATCCCCATAATCCTACGGGAAGAATTTGGACGAAGGAGGAGCTGGCACGAATCGGTGAGCTTTGCGATAAATATGGCGTGACTGTACTTTCTGATGAAATCCATTGCGATATAACGCTGCCAAAAGAAAAATATACGCCATTTGCGGCTGCCTCGGATGTGTGCAGCAGGATAAGTGTGACCTGCATTGCGCCGACCAAGGCATTTAATATCGCGGGACTTCAGAGCGCAGCAGTTGTAGTTCCCAATGAGGTGCTGCGTCACAAGGTCTGGCGTGGTCTTAATACGGACGAGGTGGCTGAAGGCAATGTATTCGCAGCGGATGTTGCAATTACAGCGTTTAACAAGTCAGAAGCATGGCTTGATGAGCTTCTGGCTTACCTTGCACAAAACAGAAGCTATGCAGAGAATTTTATAAAAGACAATATAAAGGAGTTATCAGCCGTTCCGGCAAAGGCAACCTACCTTATGTGGATTGACTGCAGCAGGCTTAAAGCTTCATCCGATGTGCTGGCAGAATATATCCGTGAAAAAACCGGTCTGTATTTATCCGAAGGCTGTGAATACAGGGGCGACGGACAGAATTTCTTAAGGCTTAATCTCGCATGTCCAAAAAGCAGGCTGATTGACGGAATGAACAGATTAAAGACAGGCATAGAAGAGTATAAAACAAACAAAATTAACAAATAAATTAACAAATAAAGGCTTATTTTGGTTGTTTTGGCGGTATAAATATGATACTATATAGATATGTATAAAATTATTTTATATTGTTTGGAGGTTATAGATGAACATATCATCTTATACACATTGCGAAGAACAAAATAAGATATTTGACGGCAGACTTTCACTTATGAAGGGTATGCGTATTGTTAACGCAGACGAGAATATTTACAGGTATTTGGGCGATAACGCGGGCAAGAGTATGTCGGCTCTTATCCATAAGGAGGATTTGGCTTCATTTGAAGATGCAGCAGCGCATCTTGATGAGGGCATGCAGTATATAATTGCCAGACTTATGGATTATGAGGGCAATTACCGTTATATGTATATGATTATGGAGTATAACGGAAGAGTTAGTGACGGATTTAGGGAAATTGACATTGATATCCAGGATATCATGGCATTTCACGAGAAATATGACAGGATTCGTGCCAGCCTGATAAAATACAGAAGATTTATGACCTTCAGCCCTAATATGTATATGGAGTTTGATTACAATTCGGGCGTGATAAATTTTTATGAATATTCTAATGGGCGCAGTGTGACACATTTTCAACAGACTCTGGAATCCGTGGCAGAGCGTATTTCACAAAGCGATGAGTTCTCAGAAAAACAGAGGGCGGAGTTTGAACGGCTTTGCGAACTGCTTAAGAATAAGGTTGATAATATAGAAACCTCGGTGGACGGAGCTATATTTGGTATACAGAATTTTTACCTGACGATAAAAGGCGGGGTTATATACAGCGGCGAGAAGAAAAGTATGCTGGCGGCTGTTGTTACCAAGACTAATTATTCGGAAATGGAAGAAAATCAAAAGTACTATATGTCAAGCTATGCACTTGACCCGGGAACTGATGCCTACAATAAAAGGGCAATTATCGAGCTTGCTAATGATGTTTTGTATAACAGTCCTAAAAAGCATTACCTTTGTATGATGGATGTGGATGACTTTAAGCTTATAAATGACACCTACGGTCATGTGGCAGGTGATAAGGTTATTGCACAGGTTTCCGCCACAATTCACAGGGTACTTGCGGCACGCGGATATTTGGGCAGGTTTGGCGGCGATGAATTTCTGATACTGACGGACAAGGTGTCGGATACGGACGATTTGGTTAATCTTCTTAAGACTATCCGCAAGAATGCTTTGTATAGCTGTAAGGAGTTCGCACCTAGCATCAATGTGACATTTTCCATAGGTATTGCCGAATATCCTAAGGACGGCACCAGCTATGACGCTCTTATGGGTATTGCGGATAAGTGCCTATACATTGCCAAGGCAAAGGGTAAGAACAGATTTATTAAGTATGACCCGGCACTTCACGGCAGCAATGCAAATGATGATGGCTCGACGGACAATGAATTTGAATTCAAGGCTAATTTATCAAGACACTATCTGGATACATATAACATGATGCTTGACGCTCAAAGAAACGGCTTTGACGGAATTGGAGAGACACTGGATAATATACGCAATACATTTGATATTGACGGTATTTCAATTTTTGACAACACAAGCTTTGAGAGAAAATATATGTCCGGAATTTACGTTAATCCGTATGCAAAGCTCGATTTTGTTGACAGGCTTTCGGGCATGAATGATGCAGGCGGTGTTATTGCCATTAATAAGATAGTAATACTTGAGGAAAATTTTCCTGAAATATACAATATAATGGCGCAGCAGAATACACAGTGTGTGGCTATTGTTAAGTGCAAGGCATACACCGTTGTATATGATGTCTTCGCCAGATTCCGCAAATGGTCGGATAATGACAAGGGTATGCTTATGATGCTTGCAAGAGCCATTGATGAGATGCTCTGTGTTAAGCATTAGATAAAAATAAATTTCCACAGAAAGGAAGTGATTTCATGGGGAAAGATTCATTGACAGGCTTGTACAATCTCAAGGATTTTATAATCGAGGGGGAGAAGATTGTACTTGGTTCAACAGGCAATTACGCCATTGTAGCTGTCGATCTCAGCAATTTCAAATATCTTAATGATATGTATGGAATGGAAAAGGGGGATGAAGTTATTGTCCGTGTAGCGGACGAATTATTTATTAACAATCCTAATTGTGAAATCGCGTGCCATATCACGGGGGACCAGTTCAGAGCACTGATTAATGTCTGCAACCGCAGCCTTGAAGACGAGGTGGAGGTTATAAAGCTTAAGAATGCACAGTTTGAACGTGAACTGGCTGTTATGTTCCCTAAGGTATACCTTCATGTGTATACAGGTATGTACTATATTGACAGGAATAACGTGGACCCTAAGACCTTTAATATGCGTCTTGCCATAGATAAGGCACATTTTGTAAAGAAACAGCTTAAGGGTAATTTCGAGACGCACTGCGGCGTTTATCATGAAGAGGAATACAGGGAATTCTCCAAGCAGATGGACGCGGTAAAGGCTTTTGAAAATGCGTGTGTTAATGATGGAGTTAAGGTTTTCTTCCAGCCCAAGGTAGATTGCCATACAGGCAGGATTATAGGTGCGGAGGCGCTGTGCCGTCTGCTTGATGAGAACGGCAATTATATATCACCCGGTCTTTTCATTCCTATTCTTGAAAAGAATGGCATGCTTGCCAGACTTGATGCGATTATGATGGAAAAAACCTTTGAGCACATGAGAGAGTGGAAGGAGCAGGGCAAGCTCACCTTCCCGATTTCAATAAATCTCTCAAGAGTGGATTTTTATAATGCCAATCTGGTTAAACAGATTATAGGACTTCAGAAGAAATACGATATTCCGGCAGAATATGTTGAACTGGAGGTTACCGAGTCAACCTTTATTAAGGATATGAATATAGTAATTGACAGCATCACACAGCTGAGGGAATACGGCTTTAGGATAAGCGTGGATGATTTTGGCGCAGGATATTCGTCACTTGGACTTCTTACCTCCATGCCGGCAGACATTATCAAGCTGGATTGCTCGTTTGCAAGGCAGGGACTTAAAAGTGAACGCGGGATTGACATAGTCGGAAGTGTTATTTCAATGCTCAAGAAGGTGGATTTTGATATAATATGTGAGGGCGTTGAGACGAAGGACGAAGAAAGACTGATAGATTCGCTCGGATGCTCCAAGATTCAGGGATATCTGTATGATAAGCCACTCTCCAAGGAGAATTTTGAGAAGAAGTACGTTGTGGTGTGAACTTTTGCAGCGGTGAACTAATAAGGTTATGGGCGGACTCCGAAGATTTAATGTCTTCGGAGTTTTTTTCTTGAGGCGCAAGAGCAGCCATAATAAACAATTCGGAGGCGTAAAATAATGACAAAAAATCTTACTGAGGGGAAAATAACCCCTCTGCTGGTTAAATTTACAATACCCCTTGTATTGGGAAATCTCTTTCAGCTCACCTACAATGCGGCGGACAGTGTCATTGTGGGGCGTTATGTAGGCAAAGAGGCACTGGCAGCGGTAGGAATATGCAACCCAATAATGACGCTGCTTATTCTGTTTTTAAATGGGCTTTGCATGGGAGCAGGGATTCTTATGGGAACCCAGTATGGAGCAAGGAAGATGGAAATTCTTCAAAGACAGATAAGCACCACCATGATTTCCGGTGTTGTGTTTTCACTTGTCCTGTCAATTATCTGTATAATATTTTCAAAGCCGATATTGTATCTGATGCAGGTGGATGAGGAGATTATCGTGCTGACAGCCGGGTATCTGAGGATTGTACTTTCGGGACTTGTATTCACATATCTTTACAATTTTTTCTCAAGCACCTTGAGGGCGCTGGGCGACAGCAATACACCGTTATATTTTCTGATTCTGAGCGCGCTGCTTAACATTGCAGGGGATTTATTTTTTGTGGTTGTACTTGCAATGGGGAGCAAAGGCTGTGCAGTATCGACGGTCATCAGTGAAGCCCTGTGCTGCCTTTTTTGCATAATTTACATTCAGAAAAAAGTAGAGCTTTTAAGACTTGGCAGAAAATGGCTGGTATTTGATAAGGATATTTTAAAGCAGACGGTTTCATACGGGTGGGTATCGGCAATGCAGCAGGCAACGGTACAGCTTGGCAAGATAGGAATACAGGTAATCGTAAATACAATGGGAATTTCCGCTGCTGCGGCATTTGCGGCGGTAAACCGCATTGATGATTTTGCCTATACACCTGAGCAGAATATTGCGCACGCGATGACTGCATTTATGGCACAGAACAAAGGTGCGGGCAAAAATGACAGGGTAAGAGCAGGATTTAAAAACGGCATATGCATAGAAATCATATACGGAATATTCGTATTTTTGCTGTGCTTTGTATTCGCGGGACCCCTTATGGAAATGTTTGCAGATGACGAGCAGGTGATTCTTTATGGAGTAAGATATTTGAAGCTTATTTCGATAATGTATCTGCTTCCGGCATTTACAAATGGAATCCAGGGCTTTTTTAGGGGAATAGGGGACCTTAAAATCACACTCCTAAGCAGTTTTATAAATATGGGAGTCAGGGTTGTGGCAGCAGCTTTTATGGTTTTTGCGGTGCAAATGCAAATAGAAGCTATTGCTTACTCGTATCTTGCAGGCTGGATTGGTATGCTGCTTTGCGAAACTCCGCTGCTTATAAAAAAGTTAACCCAAAGGGACGGATGGGAATGAAAATATTGTATATTTAAGTTCAATGTGTTAAAATTATCTTTGGAAGATTATATGCTTTAGACGATTGAGAAGCCGGCATACGCCGGAACGTCGCAATCGATTAGGAGGGGTTATGAGGAAATTAACGGTGTTTGTTATGTCACTTATAACAATGATGGCGCTTTGCGCCTGCGGCAGTAAGGAGGAGGTCAGGCTTTCCGTATGGTGTGCATCGGATGATGTTGATATGGTAACGGATATGGCTGATGAATTTGCCGCAAAATACTCGTCAAAAGCGGATTTTACATTTACGATAAGCGCGGAGGAGGAAATGAACTGCAAGGAGGATGTCCTTGCCGACATTGACTCAGCGGCGGACGTGTTTATTTTTGCAGCCGACCAGTTTGAAGAGCTATACAGAGCCGGAGCATTGCTTGCTGTCACCACGGATGCGGATAAGATTATCTCGGATAACGGCGGAGAAGATGCGGGTTCAATAAGGTGTGCAACAAGGGACGGACAGCTTTATGCTTACCCGCTTACGGCAAGCAACGGATATTTTCTATACTATAACAAGGAATATTTTTCTGATGAGGACGTTAAGAGCTTCGACAGGATTTTAGAGGTTGCTGCGGATAACGGCAAGAAGGTTTCGATGGATTACAGCAGCGGCTGGTACATATATTCGTTTTTTAAGGGAGCCGGACTTGATGTTTCAATGAATGAGGATGGCTTGACCAATACGTGCAACTGGAATTCGGTTACAAATGACATCAAGGGTGTTGATGTCGCACAGGCAATGCTTGATATTGCATCCAATGCCGGATTTTTAAATTGCGGTGATGATGCATTTGTTGCCGGAGTTGAGGATGGCACGATTATTGCCGGCATCAACGGCACGTGGAATTCCACCAAGATAGAGGCAGCCTGGGGAGATAATTATGCTGCCACAAAGCTCCCTACATATACGGTTGCAGGTAAACAGCGCCAGATGTGCAGCTTTGCCGGATATAAACTGGCAGGCGTAAATTCTACAACGGAACAAAGCGAATGGGCTATGCAGTTCGCAGAGTGGATTACAAATGAGGACAATCAGCTTAAACGATTTGAAATAAGAGGCGAAGGCCCGTCCAATGTTAATGCGGCGGCCAATGAAGAGGTGCTTGCGGCACCTGCGATAGCGGCTCTTGGCGAACAGTCGGAATTCGGATATTTACAGAATGTGGCTGAAGCATATTGGAACCCGACTTATTTATTCGGAGTGACAATTGCTGCGGGAAATCAGGATAATGCGGATTTACAGGTACTATTGGATGAAATGACCCAGAAGATAATTGGACGTTGATTATTTAGGAGAAAGAATCTATGAAGCTTGGCAGGATTCCTCTGAAGATATTTATCGCCATACTTATTGCAGGCAGTGTCGGAATAGCAGGGGAGATTATTCTAAAATATAATATCGACAGCCTATCCGAGAAATATCAGCTTATTTCTGACGAATATTTTATTAACCAGCAGTATATGTACGAAATTAAAGCCCTGATGTATCAGGACCAGACTGTGGTTTTAAAGCATGTGCTGGCGGAGGATGAGGAAGCCTACGAGCAGTATGAGGAGCAGAATGAGGAAATAACCTCCGATATGCTGGCGATTCTTAAGGATTTCGGTCAAAGGCTTAAGAACAGTGAAAGAGAAACACTCTACCATAAGGTGTATTCGGATGCCAATTCATATATTTACAATGCCAACAGTGCGATTGACCTTAGCCGTATAGGCAGAAAGAGTACTGCGGCATATTACTGCAATTATGTAATGAGCGATTTTTTGAACAGCATTGATGAGGATGTTGAGGCATTGTCCGAAAGCATTAATGCGGAGCTCGAGCAGGCAAGGCAGGAAATGGATTTTCGTATAACCTTTTCCAAATACAGTGAGATTATATGTATAGCAGCAATTGTTGTGGCAACCGTATTTGGATTGATTTACAGTGTTGTAATCACATATAAACTTGACAGCTATAAGAATGACCTCGAAAAGGAGGTTGAAGAAAAGAGCAGGGCATTAAGTGAACATCATGAGAAAATGATTTCAATACAGAATAATACAATCATCGGTATGGCTAATCTTATCGAGAACAGAGATGGAGATACCGGAGGACATGTCAAGCGTACAAGCAGCTATGTGGGTATGCTTGCACGGGCAGCCCAGAATAAAGGATATTGCGCGGATGTACTCACGGATGATTATATTGAGATGCTTACCAAGGCAGCACCAATGCATGATATAGGCAAGATTGCCATTCCCGACAGCATACTCAAAAAGCCGGGGCGCCTTACACCGCAGGAATTTGAATGTATAAAGACGCATGCTGCTGAGGGTGGGAGAATTGTTGAGGAGGTGCTTGACGGCATTGAAGAAAAAGAATACGTCGAGATTGCCAAGGAGGTTGCATCGGGTCACCATGAGAAATGGGACGGAAGCGGATATCCGCTTGGACTTAAAGCGGATAATATACCGATAAGCGCCAGAATTATGGCTATTGCGGATGTGTTTGATGCTTTGGTATCAAAAAGATGCTACAAGGAGGCAATGACATATACACAGGCCTTTGAAGAAATAAAAAGATGCGCAGGAACGCATTTTGATCCGGTATTGGCA
>CAYOHM010000059.1:0-12308 GCA_964403785.1 uncultured Alistipes sp. | reverse complement strand
TCAGTTGTCGGGATTCTGTTATGCTCATCAATATTAAGCTGCGTTAATGCACTGATATAAATCTTATATTTATTTTCTGAAGGAATACTGTATGACAGCCTGTCATTCAGGCAGTGGATTCCCTCAAGCACAAGGATTTCATCATTGCCAAGTGACAATTCATTACCTTTATATTCCTTTCTTCCAACCTTAAAATTAAAGGTAGGAAGTTCTACACGCTTGCCTTTAAGAAGATCCGTCATCTGCTGGTTAAATAATTCAATATCAATTGCCTCAAGACATTCAAAATCATAGTCACCATTCTCATCCCTAGGTGTTTCATCACGTTCAACAAAGTAATTATCAACCTCGACCGTGTGCGGCTTTAAGCCGTGAGCCTTAAGCTGCACCGCAAGTCTGTGTGAAAAGGTTGTCTTTCCTGAGGATGACGGTCCTGCAATCATAATAAACTTCTTATCCGGCTTTGATGCAATTTCCGCTGCTATATCAGCAATCTTTTTCTCCTGAAGCGCCTCCTGTACAAGAATCAATTCTCCTATTTTGCCCGATGCTATAACATCATTTAGTGCTCCAACTGTATCAACCTCGAGCATATTTCCCCAATGTGTTGATTCCTTAAGGACATTAAAAAGCTTTTGAGGCGGATTAAATTCCGGAATATTATCCGGTTCCTCCTTGGTCGGGAGCTGAAGCACAAATCCGGCATCATATGCGTAAAGCTCAAATCTGTCAAGCATACCGGTTGACGGTGCCATATAGCCATAGTTATAATCCTCGTATCCGTTTAACTCGTAAACATTAACACGTGACACACGTCTGTACTTAAAAAGCTTTACTTTATCGTACATTCCGTACTTTCTGAATAATTCTATTGCTTTATCCGTATTTAAGCTCTTTTTCTTAATCGGCAAATCAAGGCTTACAAGCTCCAGCATCTTAAGCTTAATTTCAAGAAGGAGCTGCTCGTTTACCTCAACATCACCTTCAATTTCACAGTAATACCCCTTACTGATGGAATAGTGAACAACAACTTTTTTTATTTTATCAGCCGGCACTACATCATAGAGCGCCGAAAGCATCAACATACAAACACTTCTCTTATACGTGAGATTACCGATAACCGTGTCCGTAGTAACAAATTCCACTACATCATCATCCTCTATTTCCTTTGACAGTTCTGTAAGTTTCCCGTTCACCTTTGCCAGAATAATGTCACAGTCATAGTCCTTTTTTGCGTATTTTGCTAATTCAAGTAATTGTTTTCCCATATACATTCTCCTTTTGATGTTGATATATGTATTACATTATCCTGTAAGGTACCCCCACTTTACAGGTTAATACTCTGACATCCTTACATTCTCTTTCAAGTACTTTTGCAATATAATCTATAAATATAACCTCAAGACCGTAATGACCGGCATCAACAACCGTAATGCCTTCTTCTACGGCATCCAGCCCATCATGGTGCCCGATATCACCTGTTATGAGCAAATCTACGTTTTGTTCCTTTGCAAAGGATAACATTCCTTTTCCTGAGCCCGGGGATATTGCAACACGTTTCACCGTTTTCTGCGTATCACCGAACACGATTACATTCTCCAGTTCAAAGCTTGCCTTTAACTTGTCAATCCATGTACCCGCCTGACTTTCATATACATCTGAAACCCTGCCGATACCCTCCTGTACTCCATTACATTCACCTGTAACCTCCAGTACCTTCGGGTCCTCCAGTCCAAGCATCGACGCTGCAAGCGAGCCCATTATTTTAACATCAAAATTAGTATGTGCAGCATAATTATTTATCCTGCCGTGAATAAGCTTCAAAAGTCGCCTTCCGACTATATCCTCTGAATTAACCTTTGATATCTTACCAAATATCAGCGGGTGATGCGTGATAAGCATATCCGTGTGCTGTGCGATTGCCGCGTCAATCACCTCATCCGTCGCATCAAGCGCCACCATAATATTGTGTACCTCTGCATCCATATCTCCGGTTATAAGTCCCGGATTATCCCATGTCAAGGCTGAATCAAGAGGACAAAGTCTTTCAATTATCTCTGTAATTTCCCTGCATTTCATAGTATTTTAACCCCTCTTTTACTAGACACAATTCATCATTGAGTTCATTTATTCTGCGTGAAGCATTTACGGTATTAACGTTATTAAGACCGGACTTTATTTTATTAATTTTATTTTCTTCCTGCACAAGAAATTCCATTAATACAGGATTTTTATTTTCAAGCAGACATCTTCCATAGCAAAGCTCACATTTATTATACAACATTTCTCCGTGATTTGCCTTAATTATTACATAAAATTTTCCTTCATCCACTATCATTTCTTCCTCAGATATCCGGTAGCCATGGTCCTGCAGATACCTTCTGACAGCTTCGATGTCCGTATGCGGTGATAATATTATCTCATCAATACTTTTTAATATCTCTCTTCCGTTTTCCAGAAGCTGTGTTATAAGTATGCCTCCCATACCCGCAAATACAACAGTTTGAGCTTCACCGCTGCTAAGCTCTGACACGCCGTCGGAAAGCCTTGTCTGTATTTTATCCTCAAGACCGCTTGCTTTTATATTGGCCTCTGCCTTTGACAAGGGTCCCTTAACCACATCCATGGCTATTACTGCAGGCGAAATGTTTTTTTCGACCAAATGTATCGCAAGATAACCATGGTCCGTTCCGACATCACAGACAGTATTTCCGACAGTTACCATTTGTGCAATACTTTTAAGTCTTTTTGATACCTCCATAACTCCTCCAGATTAATCCAAATAATCCTTAAGCTTTCTGCTTCTGCTTGGATGACGAAGCTTTCTTAACGCCTTAGCTTCTATCTGACGGATACGCTCCCTTGTAACGTTAAATTCCTTGCCAACCTCTTCAAGTGTTCTGGCTCGTCCATCATCAAGTCCAAAACGAAGCCTTAACACCTTCTGCTCTCTCTCCGTAAGTGTATCGAGCACCTCAGCCAGTTGTTCCTTAAGTAAGGTAAACGCTGCCTCGTCCGCCGGTACAGGTACGTTATCATCCTGTATAAAATCTCCGAGATGACTGTCCTCCTCTTCTCCAATAGGTGTTTCAAGAGAAACAGGCTCCTGAGAAATTTTCTGTATTTCACGGACACGCTCTACCGGAATATCCATTGCTGCCGCAATTTCCTCAGGAGAAGGTTCTCTTCCCAGTTCCTGAAGAAGCTGTCTTTGAACACGGATAAGTTTATTAATCGTTTCAACCATATGAACAGGAATACGAATTGTACGTGCCTGGTCCGCGATGGCTCTTGTAATTGCCTGACGTATCCACCAGGTTGCATATGTTGAGAACTTAAAGCCCTTACTGCAGTCAAACTTTTCCACAGCCTTAATAAGGCCTAAATTGCCCTCCTGAATAAGATCAAGGAACAGCATACCACGTCCCACATAACGTTTTGCAATACTGACAACCAAACGAAGATTTGCTTCTGCAAGACGTTTTTTGGCATCCTGGTCACCCTCCTCCATGCGCTTTGCAAGCTCAATTTCTTCTTCAGCGCTGAGCAGCGGAACCTTTCCTATTTCCTTAAGATACATTCTCACAGGATCCTCAATGCTGACACCCTCCGGAACGGAAAGGTCTATTTTCTCAAGGTCTATTTCCTCCGTATCATCCAGGATAATATCGTCATCATCCTCCGGCTCCTCTTCAACAGGCATCAAAACATCAACGCCATTATTTTCCAGAAACTCCAGTACCTTCTCCATCTTGTCAGGATCAAATTCCATATCAGAAAAGAAATCAAGGATTTCCTGCTGTTCAAGGCAATTCTTTTTCTTCTTGGCTGTTGCAAGAAGCTCCTTTAATTTTTCTGTGAATTTAATCATATTTTCATCCATTATGTTGTCCATCCTTCCTTGCCTTTTAAGGCAATTAAATATATTTTATCCTCACTTTAGTGAAATATGCAAATTGCTGAGTTTCTTTAGCTGTGCCTGTTCCTTCACAAGCTCCTTCAGCTCGCTCACAGACTCCGCCTTCCGGCTTCTGTAATCAACTCCGTTCTTTTTTACTTTATATATTGTTTCATTGAGTGCTTTTTCTTTTTCAGAAATGCTGAGATTCTCACTAAGTTCTTCATTGAACAGTGCTGCAACCTCTTTATGCTCCTCCTCACTTTCATAGGTACTGATAATCACTGCCGGATTTATTTTTCCATTGGCAAGCTGTGTAAAAAGCTTTTCTGCAACATCATGATACAACGGTTCTATAAAATCCTGCGGTGAAATGTAATCCTTTATCCTCGGATATATCGCCGGATCATCAATCAGCCATGTAAGCAGAATCTTCTGGGCTATTTTAACACCATCTTCTTTCGGTTTTTTGAAGGAATCCTCCTGCCTTGATTTCTGCTCTTTTAATTCATTCTGGATATAGTATTTTTCTCCGTAATCATTGACCAGCTTTCTGAAGCTCTCATATTCTATAAAATACTTATCACATACTGCCTGAACATAATTATTTCTCTCAACCGGCTCGGTAAATTCGGATAACTTTTTTGCAAGCATCCGATAAAATGCTGTTTTGCTTTCGGGGTCCTTTAAATCATATTGCTGCTGCATAACATTGATTTCATAATCAAAGCTTGGAATTGCTTCATCAATACGTTTTTGAAACTCATCCGGTCCGAGAGCCTTTATAAATTCATCCGGGTCCTTGTAAGGGCGCATATTTATTACCCTTATCCTAAGTCCTGCTTCTTTAAGTATAGGAATTGCCCGAAGCGCCGCCTTAACACCCGCACCATCACTGTCATACGTCAAAAGTATCTCCGTGGTGTATCGTTTTAACAAACCGGCATGGCCCGTTGTAAGCGCAGTTCCAAGCGAAGCTACTGCTTCATCAAAGCCTGCCTGATGAAGTGCAATTACATCCATATAGCCTTCACAGATTATAAGATGATTTTTTTTGCTGCTTCTCGCTATATTAAGTCCGTAAAGATTGCGGCTCTTGTCAAAGAGCATAGTTTCCGGAGAATTTAAATATTTAGGCTCTCCGTCCCCCATAACTCTTCCACCGAATCCGATTACCTTGTTATTGATATCCATTATCGGATACATAACCCTGTTCCAGAACTTATCATGCACGCCCTTCTCGCTCATTGAAAAAAGCCCGGATTCCTTCAGCACATTATCCGAATACCCTTCATTTTTCATATAACGATACAAATCATCGCTATACATATTGGAATATCCCAGACCAAATTTATTAATCGTATCCGCTGATAATTTCCTTTTTTCAAAATACGCTCTTGCATTTGCTCCGTTTTCACCCTTTAGCTGGTGGCAGAAATATATCGCTGCTTTTTTGTTTATCTCAAACAGGACATTTCTAAGGTCCGCCTTTTCTCTTGCCTCTTTAGAGTATTCCATCTGAGGAAGTTCAATTCCGGCTCTGTCCGCAAGGTATTTTATGCTTTCGGTAAAGGTGAACTTCTCATATTCCATAATAAATGTCAGAACATTTCCACCTGCGCCGCAGCCAAAGCAGTAATACATCTGCTTATTGGGAGATACGGAAAAGGAGGCTGATTTTTCGCTATGAAACGGACATAATCCAAAATATGACGCGCCTTTTTTTTGAAGCTTAACATATCCTGAAATCACATCCACAATATTATTACTTTCAATAACCCGTTCAACTAATTCCTCAGGATAATACATTTTCCTACCTCAATCACTACTTATTCCATGACACCGGTATATATATTTCGGAGAATTTTGCGACACAATAGCTGTCGCTCATTCCTGCAATATAATCACAGACAATTCTCTCCGGTGATTCATTTCTTTCTATCATTATTCTGATATAATTTTCAGGCAATTCATCTATATTTTCAAGATAGTAACGATATAATTCAATAATTAGCTTGCGTGCCTTTGTTTCTTCGCTCTTGGCCGTAGGATTGGTATATAATGACTCAAACATAAACCTTCTTAGGCTCTTCATTGCCCATTCCACGTCATCGGACAAAATAATATCCGGCTTGTCCTCACTATTATTAATAATATCGCTTATCATTGTATTAAGACGCTGTTTGGTGGAATGTCCCAAAACATCCGAATATTCCTTGGGAATATAGTCCTCGGTAAAGATTCCTGCTCTTATTGCATCATCAATATCGTGATTAATGTAGGCAATCTTGTCCGAAATACGGACAACCTTGCCCTCAAGCGTAGATGGATTCCCCGAGGTTCTGTGATTTAAAATTCCGTCACGGACTTCCTTGGTAAGATTAAGTCCCCTGCCGTCCTTTTCAAGAAATTCAACAACACGTATACTCTGTATATAATGTGCAAAACCTTCGCTGCACACCTCGTTAAGTGCCCTCTCACCCGCATGTCCGAAGGGTGTATGTCCCAAATCATGTCCTAATGCAATCGCTTCCGTCAAATCCTCATTCAGCCTGAGTGCACGTGCTATACTTCTGGCTATCTGCGAAACCTCAAGGGTGTGCGTAAGTCTGGTTCTGTAATGGTCGCCTTCCGGGTCCAAAAACACCTGTGTCTTATGCTTCATTCTTCTGAAGGACTTACAATGCAAAATACGATCCCTGTCCCTTTGATATACCGTGCGCATATCACACTGTTCCTCATCCACATCCCTGCCAGCCGAATTAACGCTTAACGCAGCATACGGACTTAATATGTTTTTTTCAAGTTCTTCCTGTTTTTCACGAATATTCATTATTTTATCCTTACAAGCCTTATATTCTTATTATTCTACAAATTTTTCACTTTTCCTTTTTTTATTTTAAATTTTTAAAAAGAGCCTGTATGGGAATACCCATAACAGGCCCTTTGGGTCATATATTATTCATTTCTGATTGCCGCAAGCGGACTTAATTTGGTTGCCCTCTGTGCCGGGAAGAATCCTGCCAGAATACCTATAATTGCTGCAAATATAACCGCTGCAGCCGCCAGCCACCACGGAATAAGCGATATCTTGGCACTGCCGTATCCTATAACCTGCGGAAGTATGCTGTTGCAGACTGCCGACAGTATGTAGCTGATTATAAGCCCGACCGTTCCTCCGATAACACCAATGAATGCAGCCTCCGCAAGAAACAGCTCACGTATGTTTGACAGACTGCAGCCCAATACCTTCATTACACCGATTTCCTTGGTTCTTTCGTATGTGGACATCATCATTGTATTGGCAATTCCTATTGCGGCAACGATTAATGCAACCGCGCCAATTCCTCCCAGAACTGCCTGGATTATAAGCATCTCCTGCTCAGTCTGTTCAATCCATTCCGCCTCGCTGTATGCCTGAAAGCCCATATCCTTGATTGAAGTAAGCACATCTGCAACATTGTCCGTATCGTCAACAGCCACGGTGACATCATTATATACCAGCTCCTTTAAAGCCTTGCCGTTCTTTGATGTCGGCTGTCCCGGAATAACCTTGCCCTTGTAAGCCTTTTTTAAATATGCCTTCAGGGCATCAATATCCACATATACCTGATAGCTGTAATTATTCCATTCATTCGTGCCTCCGGCAACAATTCCTGCCACAGTAAACACATTTTTTTTGGCCGGCTGTTCCTGTCCATCATCGGACCATGTCGATTCAAACTGCGTAAAAAGTGTTTTTCCCATCAGGTCAACATCTGCCAGTTCACCACTCTCATAATAAGGATACTTGTAATTGCTTGTCTGGTAGAAATCCTGAATAACCATATTACCGATTAACAGCTCCACCTGACCCGAATCCGCCGACGGAAGTGTTCCCTCTCCAACCGGAATCTTGCTCAAATACTCCTGGCTTACTCCCTGAATCTGCACCCATGCCGCATATTTTCCCTGATATAGCCTGGCACTCATACTCAGCTTAGGTTCAACACCCGTTACATGCGGTATGTCCGCAATTTTTTTCAGGGCGGAATCATTTAACTGCAAATCGGAATCCGAACCATAGCTGTAATTGTATACCTCAACCTCAGTAAGACTGCCATAGGAGGTTACCTCCTCCATTACGGCAGCTTTAAGGCCAATACCGAGAGAAACCATAACCACAATTGACGCTGTACCAATCATAACACCAAGCACGGTCAGAAAGGTCCTGAGCTTGCGGCGCCACAGGTTACTGGCACTCATTGCGATTATGTCAAGAAATCTCATCCTCTAATTCCTCTTCTAATGCTTTTTTCTTTTTTTTCTTTATAATGATTACCGTTGCAACAATTACTGCTATAACAACTGCCAAGACTGCCGCTGCAATAACCCACGGGAAACCTGACTTATATTCTTCATTCATATCGTAGTCACTGAAATCACCGTCTATCAAAGGCTCATCATACACCATATCATAAACATACAGTTCTGCTTCTGTTTCAAATGTTCCTGCGTTTCCGTTGGCATCCTCATATGAAATGATAATCTTAACCTTTCCGTCGTCCTCCGTAGGAGCAATGCCCGTTACCATAAAATCAGCATAGCCGGTGCTTCCGGAGCTTATATTTCCCACAAAGGAATCCTCCGACTGAACTGATTTATTGTCAGGGTCAACACTTACCTGCACATTGTACAGGGTCGACTTACCAGTATTATTAATATTGAACATAATATTTGCCTGGTCATATGTTTCGATAGACATTGGGCTGACCTCAATGTCCGTGATTTTAGCCTTTGCCTCCTGATATACAGGAATTGAAATATCCTCCTCGGCAGTATATGCCGCGTTTTTTTCGCCCTCATACTCACACTTTACGGCAAGAACATATGGCTTTTGTTCAAGACTGCCCTGTGCCTCCATCTGCATTACAATGTCGGTTGCGGCACCGCAGCCCATGTTTCTGATAAAGCTTGTACTTGAGCCCGATGTCGGCAGGAATTCGTTGCTGGCTGAGCTAAGTGTCACTTTAATATTAGAAACAGCGGTCAGATTTGATGTATTCTTAAGATGAATCGTAAGCTCGAACTGCTCACCTGCCATAACCTTTTCAGGATTTGTTTCATAGCCGGTTACGATAATTCTCGGAACTGAAACCGCCGTATCGGATGACGTAGTTGTTTCGGTTTCATTGCCATACAGCGCAACATCAATCGATTTATCAACACGATAGGTCTTGCCGTCCTTTATGTACTCCACTTCAAAGGTTATAGGATAATATGCTGTCTTAATATCACCCTTTACATTAAATACAAAGCCTGCATAAAGAGCCTTTTTTTCTTCGGGCTTCTGCTCATCAGGTGTAACAATCGCATACATCGCGTTATCGACAACAAAAGGACCCGATGTATCCATCTTAGGACGTACCGACTTAATCTGTGAATCGTCAATATCCAGATAAGCTCCATCCAATGATACATTAAAGCCTATTCCGGCAACACCGTTTGCTCCCGCTGCCTGCGTCATAACAGAGTCTATCTTGATATCATTTGCATTACCTGTAAGGTAGTCCGCCTCGGCTGTTTCCTGCGTCTTTACTGTTGAATCCGATACGGTATCCGTTGCCATAATCCTATCCGGTGCGGCTGTAGGCACAATCACGGCACAAACCGTCAAAAATGCCAAACCAACCGTAAAAAGTGTCTTAAATTTCTTCATTGCTGTTGTTCTCCTCTCCGTCACTGTGTTGTTCAGTGCGTTTTGTTTCTTCCATGCTGACAATCCTGCCGTCAACAATTCTTATTATTCGGTCTGCATAGCCTGCCAGATGATCATCATGCGTTACCATAACGAGTGTCTTTTTTTGTTCATTAACAACCTTTCTCATTAGCGCCATCATATCCGCAGACGTCGCTGAGTCAAGATTACCCGTGGGTTCATCCGCAAAAACGATATCAGGGTCAAGCACCAGAGCACGTGCCATACCAACCCTTTGCTGCTGTCCGCCCGACATCTGGTTGGGTCTGTGCTTCTTATGCTGTGACAAACCTACAAGCTCAATCATTTTCTCCGCCTTCGCCCTGCGCACCTTTTTTTTAACTCCTCTAAAGACAAGCGGCAGAGCCACATTTTCAACAGCGTTCATTGTTCCCATAAGATTAAATGACTGAAAAATAAATCCAACATGCTCTCTCCTGAATTTAACAAGTTTATTTTCATTCAGCTTCTCAATATGGGTATCATTAATAACAATCTGTCCCTTTGTGGGCTTTTCAAGGCCTGCCATCATATTAAGGAGGGTGGATTTGCCCGAACCCGAGGTGCCTACAATCGCGCAAAATTCACCTTCATAAATGGTAAACGTGACGCCATTTAATGCCCGAACCTTATTAGTTCCGATTTTATATATTTTATACAAATCAGTAACCTCTATTACAGGCTTTCTCAAAGTATCTTCCATAAAAACTCCCTTTCTCTCACAAGTATAATTCTATCACAATATATAGCGTTTGTATATGACTAATTCAATGTTTTTTTACTATATTTTGTATTTTATGCATACAGTCCCGCTAGCTGCACATTCCTCCAAAACCTCCGCCGAGAATACTGCACAAAAAAGCCCAGATTATATTTCCGTCAGCCCCCGGTGAGCTCTTCATCAGAAGGGAAATAACAGTTAAAACCCCAAAGTAAAGTCCTCCCGCACACAGACCCCATATTAATCTTTTACCGTTTTTAAGCTTCCCCAGAATAATTCCTCCCGTAAATGCCGCCAGAAAATAAATAAAATACACTATTATCTGCGCAGTTTTCCGGCTTATCCCGACTTTATACATCAGGACTGCCGTAATAAGCAGCAGTACAACCGATACGATATACTCAAGCATCAGTATTTTTAAAAAGGGCAATATTTTTTTCATTTTTTCTCCTGAGATAATTTGTATAAGTATATGTGCATTACAGCAAATTATTACAAAATACGGAAACTCAAAAGAGGATATGGCACTACTGTGCCATATCCTCTGGGTTTTCAGATGCTTCTGCATTTTCTTCAGCTTCATTTGTCTTTTCATTATCCGTTAATATCACCCGAAGCAATTCTATCCTGTTCTTATCCACTCTTTCCACTGTTATCACAGCACCGGGCAGTTCTACTACATCCCCCTGCTGCGGTAATTTATCCAGCACTTCGATTACAAAGCCTCCCATTGAATCATATTCATCGGATTGAAGATTTAACTTGGTCAAATCATTAAAATCGTCCAGCTTAGTCATACCTTCAATAAGGTATTCATTTGCGGAAATCTTCTGAATCGGGTCTTTCTCATCCTCATCATATTCATCACGAATTTCACCGACAATTTCCTCCAAAAGATCCTCAAGTGTAATCATACCAACCGTTGAACCATACTCATCCAGCACAATTGCTATGTTATTTGAAGTTTTTTTGAGCTCCTCCATAAGCTCGGAGGTTTTCTTAAACTCATAAGCATAATAAGGCTCTCTTAAAATGTCCCTTATATTAAATTCCTCATGGGAATCAAACAGAAGCAGATCCTTTACATTTATTATTCCGACAACATTGTCCGTAGTTCCCTCATAAATCGGAAGTCTGGTATATTTTTCAGAGCGAAAAATATCTATAATCTCATGATATGTACTGTCTATGTCCGCACACTTCATATCAATTCTCGGTATCATTACATCCCTTGCCTGTGAATCTCCGAAATCAAATACATTGTTTATCATCTTTTTTTCTTCCGATTCAATGACACCTTCTTCGTGGCTTACCTCCACAATTGTTCTGAGTTCATTTTCAGTAATGGCGGTTTCTTTTTGGGTTTTATCCGTGCCAAGCAGCTTAAGCACAAGCATTGAAACCTTATTTATCACCCAGATAGCCGGCGTAAGAATCCACATAAACACAGATATAGCCGGTGCATAAAAAAGTGCCAGCTTATCCGCATTTATTGTCGCAAAGGTTTTTGGCGTTACCTCGCCAAATATAAGCACAATGAACGTAAGCGCACCGGTTGCATATGCAATATACTGATTGCCAAATACGTTGGCAGTAAGTGTAGTCGCAAGTGATGACGCTGAAATATTCACGATATTATTGCCTATAAGTATCGCACTGAGCATTTTGCCGGAATCCTCCGTAATTTTCATTACGGTTACGGCTCTTTTGTTACCCTCCTCAGCAAGAGAGCGCATCCTTATCTTGTTTACTGTCACAAGTGCCGTTTCGGCAGAAGAAAAATATCCTGACAAAGCTATCAGAATTAATAAAAAAATCAGTTGTAAACCACTGGGGTCTATCAAATAAATCCACTCCTTATCATTATTTATTGATTGGCGATTGCGAAACTAAGGCGGGTGCAGGCATATAGGTGCGATTATTCGGCACGTTTGCACTAAAAGTTCGCACGC
>CAYOHM010000058.1:0-12451 GCA_964403785.1 uncultured Alistipes sp. | reverse complement strand
TGTAAAGGTAATATTAGCGGAAGCGGCAGAACCGATTGCTGATATATCGTAAGTCTCATTGACGCCGAGAGACACATTGGCAGCGTTTAAAGAAAATACATCACCTACGTTGATTGTTGCCGTTATCGAGCTGGTGAAATCACCATTTGTCACCGTAGCCGTAACCGTTGTTGTACCGCTTGATTTAGCAGTTACATAACCTGTATCACTAACCGTTGCAACCGAATTATTGGTTGATGTATATACAACACTGGAACCTGCCGTAGCATTTGTATAGAGCTGTAAATAATCTCCGACATTAATATTCTGAGTCATAGTATCCGAAGGCACCGTTTCATTAGTCCAGACAAACGGAATAAGCACCTTAACCGAATCATATGCCTTTACAAGCTGACCCAGTTCATTTGTATATGACATATAATTACCGTCATCACCCTTGACACCTGCCGTAATCGTAGCATAGCCTGCTCCGTTCGGTGTAATGGCACTCTTTGCCATGGTTGCAACCGAAGAATCCGTGGATTCATATTCAACACCTGCGTTGTCAGACGTGTCAATATTGGAATCTATACGCTGTATGCCGTAGCTGCTTGCCTGCATCTCATAAAGACCCGTCGAGTCAATATTTACATCCGTAAAATGGACAGCGCCTACAATCGTATAGTATGAGCATAATTCAGACAAATAAGTATTTGACTCATCAACATAACCTGACACAGGTCTTAAAACAACAATACTCTTACCACCCATTCTTACATTAATCTTGCCCTCACTGTCGCTCACTTCCACTCCTGAGGCAACATTATTGCTTGCAGTAACCTTAACCGGATCTGCTGAATAGGTATTGGCTCTGAAGGTAAGCTGCTCACCCGGTTCATAAACTCTTGTAGCAGAATATGCATCCAGAGGATCAAAGGTAGCACTGAACTTTGTTATGAAAGAAGAATACTTGACTTCACTTGACTGGAAGGAAGTATCCCCTTCAACATATGGCTCGTTTAATACATATCCGTTCTCATCCAGTTTGTAATAAAACTTGACGGTAATGGTTGTACGTCCTGCTTTAATAGCCTTTGCCTGAATATTATTGCCGATAACCTTATCACTCGGGTAATCTGTATCAAAATTCTTTGAAAGAATAACAACCTGATTGTTTTCCGTCTCCCAAACCAGGTTGGTGGCTATAAGAGCATCAACATCCTCAGTAAAATTCGGTATCGTGACGCTTGCTGACAAGTCAACAATGGTATCAGAATCCAAAGTCTGCTGCTCCGAACTGCTAAGCGCAATAATCGGTTCATTGCTGGCTGTTACTTTTGCAATAAAAACTCCCATCACTGCAGCACAAACTGCAAATGCTGCAGCATATTTCCATGATTTTCTTATTAATCCTCTTATATCCATACAGAACCCCTCCTGTAAAAAATCACACATTTAGGCATAATACACCTATTTCTATCTATATATCGGACTGCCTCCTGTAATACTTTATACCCAAACATATAAAAATTGCAACAAATATTAAAGAAATTATTTCTCCGACATGCCAAAACCACGGTCCCGCATATCTGACAGTTATATTACCGTCAAAGCCTGCCGGAATAATTAATTGCATTACACCGTTGGAATCCGATACAATTCCAAGCTTTTCACCGTTACTGTCTTTAGCTTCATATCCTAGATAATTCAGCAAAGGCAATGTAACAAGCCCTATTTCTCCCTTTTCTTCCTTAATATCAAGATTAATATTTGTGTATTCCTTTTCATATCCGTTTACAATGACATTTTCTGATGTAACAGGTTCAAATACATCTAAAAGCTCTGCATCAGTAGCAGTCGGCAGGTATTCATTAAGTGAACCCGAACCATGGTCAAAAAATGCCGTGGAATCATAAGTATATACCGCCTTACTCGTGCTGAGCCTGTCATACATCATAAACATAGCCGTAACCAGGGTTGTGGCAGCAATTATCCACGTACAAATAACATAAATATCTTTGCTTAAATATTTTTTGGCAATGATAAACGTACCTGCGGCAGTTATCGTAAGAAATATCGTACTTACGGAAAACATTCTCCAAGGAAACTGTAAATTATAAACCACACTGCCAAAACATCTGCACAAATCATCCCACGGAAAACTGCTTGTTGCCATATATACCGAAACAATGCCGCACACACACGCAATGAGTGTTATTTTATAAAATTTTTCTTTTTTAATTTCATTATATTTATAAACTAAAAGACAAATAAACAGCACCGCACACAAAAGCAGGGAAATTCCTACAGTAATTCCCATTTCACCGTACATGCCCAGCTCCTTATACGCTGAAACAGCGTGTCCGTATGCCATACCGCTTCCGTTCACAAATAAATTAAATAATTGTGAAATATAGATTCCATTCTCCTGAATGGCATGCGTCTGTACTGTGCCTTCATCTATAATCGAAATTCCGCCTCTTATCATATACGTTATTAAAGGCACAAGGTAAAATGCATTCAAAAGAACTGTTGATGCAAAAAACTTTATGAGTTCGACAATGGTCTTAGACCTTACAAAGCGTCTGAACATAACAAGACATATAATCGCCGAAACTACCGCACCTATTTCGCAGCTTAATAAATGTGTCTGGATAAGCCCGCTGTAACCGAGTGTAAGTATAATCCAGTTTCTTTTATACTCCTTGGCATTAATATCATCAGCAAACAAATGATAAAGACCGCATGCAATAACGGGCCAGAAGGTCATCGCACAAAATTCTCCCACGGCTGCCCTTACATAAATATTGGTTAATCTGTATGGCGCAAAAACATACAAGAAGCTGCACAGCAATGCAATTTTTCTGTCCTTAAATATTGACTCCATGCATTTAAACGTAATTAATGCCGTTGAAATATTTACCAAAATAATAAAGAACTTATAGGCTGTCTGAAGCGGCATTCCGCACAATCTCAGTATTGCCGGAATATACAGGAACAGTTCGCCGTAAAAAACAGAATTAGCATATCCATAGCCTCTAAACTGGATGGGATGAATTCTTACCGGAAACTGACCGGATAAAAGTCCGTCCTTTATTCCTTCAATTCTGAGAAGGTGGTAGACCAAATCATCACCCTCTGTTAAGTATGTTGTAAATAAAGGATATGAGGCAACAACCGCCATAGCCAGAATTGCCAACGTATACTCCAAATTATATTTCTTAAAATCACCGTTTCGGATGCATAAAATAAGCCAGATAATTATATTAACCGCCATAATTTCAGCAAAGAGCTTAAGTAAAAGGTACACCCTGCCCGAAGTCAGTTCTCGAATGTGAATATCATTTACTGTTAATTCTGACGTGCCATCGTAAATTACAGAAACAGCAAAGTCATCGATGTTCTTTTGAACCCATACCGTAAATTTCTGTTCTTCAAAATCCGGACTTAAATAAAAATCGTCAACAAGCACGCTGTTATAATTCTGATTCAGGCCTGAAACAGTTACATAATTCCCGCCGCCCTGCGTTTTATACTTAAGGGTAACCTCGTAGCTGCCCTTTTTTATATCAAAAGATGGTCCGTAAATAAAATATCCGCCCTTGGATATGGAGTCATCAATAAAGAGTCCGACATCCGTCTTTATACAGCCATCCGTATATTCCATCTCATCAACGCTCACAGAATACTCATTTTTAGGCATAAAAACATAAACCAGTCCGGCAGCCAGCAAAATGAACTCAACAATCAATATACATTTTATATATTTTTTTGCGAAGAATTCCTTCATATAATTCACCTTAAATATACCAAACAGAGAGGACTATTGCTTCACATGGCATAAAGCATTGAGCAATAGTCCTCTCTAATTAAGATTTAATAATAATTGCTTAAATTATTTCTGAACAAGATGGCATGCAAATCCGCCGAATTCGCCCTTGAAATAAATAGCCTTTGTTCTGCCTTCCTTAACTACCCTTGATTCTGCATCGAATTCATAGCCTCTCTGCTCAAGGTGATAGATTGCTCTCTCAATGTAGTTAGTAGCAATTGCAATATGTCCATGTGTTCCGCGTCCGCCCTGCTTCATAAGCTCGAAACCTGTACCTGAGAAAATTGAGCTGTTGCCAACCTTCTTTTCAAAGCTGAACATCTTGTTAAATTTATCAGCAAGCTCGTCTGCTTCCTGCTCGCTCGTTAAGTTCACACCGACATGGCGAACTTCAAAGCCAAGCATCGTATCAACTGCTTCTCTTGTAAGCTTCTCGATTGTAGCGAAATCGCCTGCAGAAACAAGGTCCTTCTTAACCATCCATGAACCACCGCAACAGACAATCTTGCCGAAATCAAGATATGACTTTAAATTAGAAGCATTTACGCCGCCTGTTGGCATAAACTTCATATTAGTGTACGGAGCTGCCATTGATTTAATCATGTTAAGGCCGCCGGCTGCTTCTGCCGGGAAGAACTTAACAACATCAAGTCCAAGCTCAATTGCAACTTCAACATCTGAAGGATTGCTTGTACCCGGAACAATCGGATATCCCTTATCAATACAATGCTTAACAACCTTAGGATTAAGACCAGGGCTTACAATAAACTTAGCTCCTGCCTTAACAGCACGGTCAGCCTGTTCTGTTGTAAGTACAGTACCTGCGCCGACAATCATCTCTGGGAACTTCTCAGCCATAATACGGATAGATTCCTCTGCAGCTGCAGTTCTGAAAGTAACCTCTGCACATGGGAGACCACCTGCAATCAATGCCTTTGCAAGAGGTTCAGCATCCTTAGCGTCATCAAGTGCAATTACCGGAACAATGCCGATTTTACCAAGTTCTTCAATAACTTTATCCATCTTAGATAATATCTCCTTTAAACATAAAATTTAGTATATAATATTATAAAATCTGCCCTATCTTTTGTCAAATGAATAATTTTTTACAATCGTACATATTTTTATAGAATTATTGTCGAATTTATGCTACAATAGACTTACTATATAGGTAGTTGCTAACCACTTATCCACTTAGTTTTGCAAATACCTAGACTTACTATATTTATGGAGGTAATTTAAACTATGGACTTAAAATTAAAGCCAGAAGGAACTTACAAGTATGATGCCGTATCTTTAGGAGAGGTTATGCTTCGTCTTGACCCGGGTGAGGGTCGTATTCGTACAGCCAGATCTTTCCGTGCATGGGAAGGCGGCGGAGAATACAATGTAATTCGTGGACTCCACAAGGCTTTCGGCATGAAGACAGCTGTTATCACTGCTTTTGCTGATAATGAGGTTGGTCTTCTTATGAAGGACTTCATCGAGCAGGGTGGCGTTGATACAGACCTTATCTATATGAAGAAGACCGATGGTATTGGCCGTATCTGCAGAAATGGTATCAACTTTACAGAAAGAGGTTTCGGTATCCGTGGTGCCGTTGGTTGTTCTGACCGTGCTAATACTGCAATTGCTCAGGCAACTCCTGAAGATTTCGATTTTGAATACATCTTCGGAACACTTGGTGTAAGATGGTTACATACAGGCGGTATCTACGCAGCTCTTTCTGAGCAGTCTTGCGAAACAGTACTTGCTGCAATCAAGACAGCTAAAAAGTACGGAACAGTTGTTTCTTATGACCTTAACTATCGTCCTTCAATGTGGTCAGCTATCGGCGGACAGGCAAAGGCACAGGAAGTTAATAAGGAAATCGCTAAGTATGTTGATGTTATGATTGGTAACGAAGAGGACTTTACAGCTTGTCTTGGCTTCGAAATCGAAGGCAACGATGCTAACTTAAAGACATTGAACCTTGACGGTTACAAGAAGATGATTAACACTGCAGCAGCTACATATCCTAACTTCAAGGCTGTTGCTACTACTCTCCGTCAGGTTAAGACTGCTACTGTTAATGACTGGTCTGCAATCTGCTGGGCAGATGGCGAGATTTACAAGGCAAAGCAGTATGACGGACTTGAAATCATGGACCGTGTAGGCGGTGGTGATTCATTTGCTTCAGGTCTTGTTTGTGGCCTTATGACAACAGGTGATGCTGAAACAGCCGTTAACTACGGTGCAGCTCATGGCGCTCTTGCAATGACAACTCCTGGTGATACCACAATGGCTTCTAAGAAGGAAGTTGAAGCTATTATGGGCGGCGCAGGTGCTCGTGTTCAGAGATAGTTTTTTTAACAGCTTACTATTCCTGCCGGAGTTTTAATCTCCGGCAGGTTTTTTATTGCATAACAAAAGCGGATATTTCTATCCGCTTTGTTTAATGTGTTATATATTATAATGTAACGCCCTGTTTAAAGATTGCAAAATCATGGAATCCCTTTACTTCTGCCTTAACCTTCTCGCCTGAGGCAACACGAAGCACATAATCAAACATCTTCTGTGTCATATCCTCCATTGTAGAACCCTCTACCAATTCTCCGGCGTTAAAGTCAATCCAATTCTCCTTCTTACCGTTAAGCTGTGAGTTCGTAGAAATCTTTACTGTCGGTACAGGTGATGCAAAAGGTGTACCACGTCCCGTTGTAAATAAAACTATATGTGCACCCGAAGATGCCAATGCCGTCGCTGCTACCAAATCATTACCCGGAGCGCTGAGAAGATTAAGTCCCTTAGAAGAAACCTTCTCTCCATATTTAAGGACGCCGCGAACCTTTGATGAGCCGGACTTCTGCGTACATCCGAGTGATTTATCCTCAAGCGTTGAAATACCGCCCTTTTTATTTCCCGGAGACGGATTTTCATAAATAACCGCATCATGACTCTTAAAGTAATTCTTAAAATCATTGATAAGATTAACTGTTTTATTAAACAGTTCTTCGTCAGCACAGCGGTCCATAAGAAGTGTTTCAGCTCCAAACATTTCCGGAACCTCAGTCAGAATGGTTGTACCACCCTTTGAAACCAGCATATCTGAGAATGAACCAACCAATGGATTTGCGGTTATGCCTGAAAGTCCGTCAGAGCCGCCGCACTTAAGACCGACAACCAGCTCCTTGGCATTAACCGGCTCTCTTGTGAAGCCATTTGCAAATGCCATAAGTGTATCAAGCTGCTTTAATGACTCTTCAATCTCATCCTCATATTCCTGGCTTATAACAAACTTTACACGATTAGGGTCATAATCGCCAATGTAATCCATCATTACGGGAATATTGCTGTTCTCACATCCAAGGCCAAGTACAAGTACTGCACCTGCATTAGGATGATTAATAAGGTCCGCAAGAATCGTTCTTGTATTCTCCTGGTCATTATCCATCTGTGAACATCCGTATGGATGTGTAAATGCAATTACATCCTCAACATTAGGATATTTTTTTAATAATTCCTTTGCTTTTGCCTCAATGGACTTCGCAACCGAATTCACACAGCCAACGGTAGGAATAATCCATACTTCATTTCTAACTCCATACTTGCCGTTGCCGCGGACATAACCATTAAAGAAGGCTTCCTTGGTAGGCTGCACATCTACACCTGTCGGATTATATGTATACTCCAAAAGGTCACCTAATGCCGTCTTTAAATTATGAGTATGAATCCACGCACCAACCTCAATATCCTCCTGTGCGTTGCCGATACGAAAACCATACTTAATAACTGGCTCACCCTTCTTAATCGGTGCAATGGCAAACTTATGACCCTGCGGAATGTCCTCAACCGTTACAACAGTCACGTCTCCAAGCTCCACAGCGGTGCCCTTATTAATAGGTCTTAAAGCTACCGCAACATTGTCATTATTATTGATTTTGATAAAATCCTGCATTCTATCTCCGTTTCCGCACAGGATATGGCAAAACTGCCATATCCCGTACACTTTATATCTAATTAAAATTATGCAAACAAATCAATTATTTAACCAAATCATCAACTACAGCTCTCATACCTCTTGTACGGATATCTGTAATATAATTTGTGATTGCATCAGTAAGACCTGCAACCTTTGTAAGATCCTCACCGCCGAAGAATTTAGTATTGCTAAGGTATGCCTTAGTAAACTCTTCAGGACTCTTTACTGAATTTTCCTTGAAGAATTCAAGAACAGCCCTGTCATCCTGAATAATATACTCTTCGCCGTTTCTCTTGCCCTTAAGAACATATCCGCCATTTAATTCGCCATCCTCAGATGTAGAATAAAAGCTCATCAATGCAGCAATAGAGAATGTCAAATACTTAGGAAGCTTATTAAACTTCTTAACATATCCGAGGAAGGAAGGCAAACATCTTGCTTCCCACTTAGATACAGAGTTAAGAGAAATACTAAGTAATCTATGGTCTACAAACGGATTAAGGAATCTGTCAATTACAGCCTTTGCAAATTCTTCACAGTCTTCCTTAGCCAATGAAAGTGTAGGAATAACTTCATCATATAAGGTTTCTTCCATATACTTTCTGATTACAGGATCCTTCATAGAATTCTCTACATTGTCATTGCCTGCAAGGAATGAAGCAAGAACAAATGATGTATGTGAACCATTAAGGATTCTTACCTTTCTTTCCTTGTACGGATGATGATCCTTTGTAAATACTACATTAAGTCCGGCCTCCTTGAATGGGAGCTCCTTCTCAAGCTGCTCTAACGGAAGGTTTGAATCTGATTCAACTACCCAAAGTCCGAATACTTCGGCTCTGTCAATTAACTGGTCCTCATATCCCCACTCTTCACAAAGCTTTGCAGCGTCATCCCTTGGATATCCCGGAACTATACGGTCAACAAGTGTCGGGCAGAAAGAACATGCTTCATTAACCCAGTTCTTGAAGGCTTCAGGAAGCTTCCACAAATCTATGAACTGCATAATGCACTTCTTTAGCTCAATACCATTATCTGCAATCAATTCGCAAGGCAGAAGGATAAGTCCCTTGTCCTTGGCACCGTTAAACTTCTGATATCTCTTATAGAGAATCTGTGTAAGCTTGCCAGGATATGTCTTAGGCGGCTGAGCATCCGGGTTATCATCACTTGCATCAAATACAATACCTGCTTCCGTTGTGTTGGAAACGATAAATCTAAGTGTATCACATGTTGCATACTCAACATACTTCTGATAGTCATCAATAGCTGCAACAGCATCAACTACGGAAGTAATCTGGCGTGTAAGCTCCTTTGGCTTACCATCTACAAATCCTCTTAACTGGAGCGTATACTGACACTCCTGCTCATGAAAACGGTCAAGGTTACCGAATTCAATAGGCTTAACTATAACCACGCCGCCATTGAAATCTGTCTTTTCGTTAGTTACATCAAAAATATAATCAACGAAAGCACGAAGGAAGTTACCCTCACCAAACTGAAGAACCTTAACCGGTCTATCAACAGCCTTAGTAATTGATTTGTTTAATCTCTGCATCATTTTGTCTCCTTATATTTAGGGTCTTGCCCTTATTTTACTAAAAACGCTTACATCCATTATTTTATAGTGAAATAAAACATATGTCAATGCAATTTTGTGCAAAAGCTCATTGATTAAATCCCGTAAATATTGTATAATCAATGGACGAAAACACTTACATTTCAAGAATATATAAGGAGGATTTACACACATGAAACCATTCATGGACAAAGATTTTTTACTTTCAACGCCAACAGCTCAGAAGCTCTTTCATGAGTACGCAGAGAAGATGCCGGTGCTTGACTACCACTGCCACATCAATCCTAAGGAAATTGCCGAGAACAGGAAGTTTGAAAACATCACTCAGGTATGGCTCGGCGGCGATCATTATAAGTGGCGCCAGATGAGAACCAATGGTGTTGATGAATACTACATAACAGGCGGTGCTTCAGATCGTGAAAAATTCCAGAAATGGGCTGAAACACTTACAAAGGCAATCGGTAATCCACTCTACCACTGGAGTCATTTGGAGCTTCAGAGATATTTCGGCTACTATGGCGTTTTAAATGCCGATACGGCTGAGGAGGTATGGAACCTGTGCAATGCGAAGCTGCAGGAGGACTCAATGACCGTCCGTAACTTAATCAAGCAGTCCAATGTTACTTTAATCTGCACAACGGATGACCCTGTTGATTCACTTGAATACCACAAAGCAATAGCTGAAGATCCTACCTTTGACGTTCAGGTTCTGCCTGCATGGAGACCTGATAAGGCAATGAACATTGAAAAGCCTGAATACCTTGATTATGTAGCTAAGCTTTCTGAAGTAAGCAAGGTTAAGATAAACAGCTTTGCAGACCTTAAGAACGCTTTAAAGGTCCGTATGGACTTCTTCAATTCAATGGGCTGCAGCGTTTCTGACCACGCTCTTGAATATGTAATGTATAAGCCTGCCACTGAAGCTGAGATTGAAGCAATCTTTGCTAAGCGTGTTAAGGGTGAAACTCTTAGCGCTGCTGAAATTGCTCAATTCAAGACAGCTTTTATGGTATTTGTCGGAAAAGAATACAACAGACTTGGATGGGCAATGCAGTTACATTACGGAACAATCCGTGATAACAACGTACTGCGTTACAACCAGCTTGGTCCTGATACAGGTTATGACTGCATCAATACTTATGACTGTTCTCAGGAAATGGCTCAGTTCCTTAATGCGCTTAATGCTACGGACGAGCTTCCAAGGACAATCATTTATTCACTCAATCCTTCAGTTAATGCTGCTATCGGAACTGTCATCGGATGTTTTCAGGATTCTAAGGCAGTCGGAAAGATTCAGCAGGGTTCTGCATGGTGGTTTAATGACCACAAGACAGGTATGATTAACCAGATGACCTCTCTTGCTAATTTAAGCTTACTTGGCAACTTCATCGGAATGCTTACAGACTCAAGAAGCTTCCTTTCATACACAAGGCACGAATATTTCCGCCGTATAATGTGTGACTTAATCGGAGGCTGGGTAGAAAACGGTGAATATCCAAATGACGAAAAGGCATTGAAGGAAATTGTTGAGGGTATTTCTTACAACAATGCAGTAAGATATTTTGGTTTTAATCTCTAGAATCAATCTTAAAGCACAAAAAGCGTCCCGCATTAAATGCGAGACGCTTTTTTTATCATTTATATTATGCTACATAACAAAACATAAATACAAAATGGCACAGACTCCCCAACAATACAAATACGTGAAATATTTCATGCGAGCCAAAATACTTATGCTTTGAATTAAATACTTTAAGCTTTAATGCATATATCACTCCGCCAACAGTATAAAAAATCCCTCCTGCCAAAAGCCAGATAAAGGCAGCTAGCGTAAGCCTTTCAAAAAGCATACCAAACGCAGCCACACATGCCCACCCCATTCCAATATAAAGGATTGAGGAAAACCATCTGGGACATGTGACCCAGAATAATTTAATGATAATACCGGCGGCTGCAACACACCACACAAAAAGCAAAAGCGGAATACCAATGCTTCTGTCAAGCACCAACAGGCACACCGGCGTATATGAACCTGCAATAAGCACCGATATCATCGAATGGTCTATTTTTTTAAGAATTAAATTAACCTTATCGGAAATATCAAAGGTATGGTAAGCCGTACTTGCCGCGTAAAGCAGTATCATACTCGCCATAAAAACAGAGCAGGAAATCCCGCTTACCATCCCACTGTCCGTAAAAGCTTTAAATATAAGCGGCATCGCAGCCCCGCACGCTGCAGCCATACCTACAAAATGTGTAAAAGCACTTCCCGGGTCCTTTATTCTCACTTCCATAAAAACGCCTCCAAAACATATGACATAGTTTTAATTACTACGTGTTGTTATGTTTATGTTATATCACAAGGCGTAATATTATGCAAGGTTTTTATTTACTCGTCCCAGTTATGGTATACATTCTGAACATCATCCTCTTCATCAAGGAGGTCAAGGATTCTGTTCATCTTCTTAATATCATCCTCATCAGTAAGCTCAACCCAGGTCTGTGGAATCATGGTTACCTCTGCTGACGCCATAGGAACCTTAGCTTCCTCTAAAGCTTTAACTACTGCATCAAAGTCATCCGGCGCTGATGTAATTTCAAAGCTGTCTTCTTCTTCAACAACATCCTCTGCACCTGCATCAATAACAATCATCATAAGGTCATCAGCAGACATATCACATTCTTCCCTGTCAATGATAATCTGCCCCTTCTCATCAAACATAAATGATACACAGCCCGGAGTACCGATGTTGCCGCCGCCCTTTGTAAAAGCACTTCTGATATTGGCAGCTGCTCTGTTGCGGTTATCTGTAAGAGCTTCGACTATGATAGCCGTACCATTTGGTCCGTATCCTTCATATGTAACTGATTCAAAATTAGCTGCATTAGCATCACCGGCAGCCTTCTTGATAGCACGATCAATTGTATCGTTAGGCATATTGTTAGCTTTAGCCTTTGCAACAACCGTCGCAAGCTTGTAGTTGTTATTCACATCCGGTCCGCCTTCTTTAACAGCAACCAGAAGTTCCTTACCAAGTCTTGTAAAAATCTTACCCTTTGCTGCATCATTTTTCTCTTTCTTATGTTTAATATTTGCAAA
>CAYOHM010000057.1:0-12641 GCA_964403785.1 uncultured Alistipes sp. | reverse complement strand
ATGGCAGCTGTCTGACTTAGGGCACCTACACCTTAAGACCCAGGCATCGACTATGTAGGAAACGACACAGGCAAAGCTTTGAGCCTGCGGGCGTATTATGAAGCTACTGAAGTCATAAGGGTGTCTTTCCCCGTATGATGGAGGGAATGTCAAATGAAAGACTAAGCTTGTAGAAGGACAATGGAAAGTGCTTTGGACACGGGTTCGATTCCCGTCAGGTCCATATGGGAAAACCCTTGAAAATGGCGAATTTTCAAGGGTTTTATTTTACCAATATCCCAATTTAAACCGTTTCAGACCGTTTGAAACCGTATAAAATCGTTTAAATTGGGGTACAAATTGGGGTATATCCAAATTATACTCTAATAGAAGAATATCATAATAAAAGACACCTTAGTTGGTGTCTTTCTTAATTAACAAAATAAATATCATAATGGGGATTATGCTATCCCAAATCAAATTAATCATAAACTCACGAGCAATTGAATCTTGAGTATGACCATAAAGCAGATGCCTATAGTACAATCAGAATCAAAAGGAGAGTAAAACAAAAATATATTTTATTGTTTCTATTATATGATGAAAAATTAAATTTGTAAAGCTGTTGATAAACCTACTTACATTTCCATTGGAACACCAATATATTCATCATATATTTCTTTTGCGTTATCTTCTATAGAATAGTGCATAATAAATTCAGGTGCCTGTTTGAGCATTTTATTGGTTGTAGATTTAGCAATTGCTCGCTGTGCTTCCAATTCAGTCATATTGTATTCTACCACAAGTTCTTCCATTAGGTAAAACTTGAATTTTTCAATATCATAATTACTCATTGACAACAACTCCCTTCTGTTTATTTGTCACGATTATATCACAATCAATTAATTCAATACAAGATAAACTTTTTATTGTATGAAAAGAAACCTGACTTGTAGTATATGAATACTTTATAGCAGATAACTCAATCTCTGTCACCTTAGCATTTAAATCATTTAATTCTTTAGCTATAGCGGATATTTTATTATCTGCAATTCCACCAATAACAATATCGAATCTTGGTTTTAAATTATGAAAATGTTCTCCAACAGATTCAGTATATTTATAACCATTTCTATTATTAATAATAAACTGTGCCCACTTGAGTCCTTCTTTATCAAAACGCAACACATCTAAATCGTCCAACATGTCATCACGCATATGATATCTTAATACCATAGGGGCAACACAATTATTCCCATAATGTATATTTGTCTTTTTAGCTTTATTTATCGCTGTGGACTTTGCAAAGCTATATGATGGTGTTGTGTAAAAACCTTGACCGAAATCAACCTTTGGTTTCCCTTTTTCTAATATTATCCCATTTTGGATTATATTTTCTGCACAGGTTGAAATAGTCCCATGATATATTTCCAAGAATATGTTCACCGCCAATCGTATATTTAGCAATTACTATTATATACCAATAATCGACAGAATTCTATAGTAATATATATCACTAAATTATGCAACAATATCATTGAAATTAAGATTAGAAAGCGAGCTGCTTTCCTAACTATCATTATACTCAGCTTTACGGGTAGCGCCCTTTTAGACAGATAATTTCTTTACAATCATATTGTTAGGCTGGATTATTTTCTGTTCCTTGCCGTTCATAACAATAAGTCCCTTTTGGTAATTGATGGTGAAGGTTGTCAGAGAGTTACTTTCATGGTTTACGCTTATGACATGATTGCAGTCCGGGAATATACATACATCCTTCGGATACTCACCGCTTATAGGAAGAGAGGAATTCATTGTGAGAAGTCCAGTCTTTTTATCTACATTATAAATCGTAAGCGTTTCATCACCGGCATTTGTACAGAAAACGTGGTTGCCGTTGATTGAAAATCTCATAGATGCGGCAGCGGTATTCTGCTGATGTGTCTTTCTCACCGTGAAAATATTCTGTAAAAACTCAAAACGCTCCTTGACATCCTTGTTATAGGAATAAACATCAATACAGTTCTTCAACTCGTACAATACATATGCGAACCTGTTGTCAGCCGAGAACATAATCTGTCTTGGACCTGAATCAATCTGGATTCTGAGAATATCGGAAAGCCTTAATGAACCTGTGGTCTTGTTAAATTCATATAATTTAACCTGGTCAATACCGGGATCACATACGCAAAGAATTTCCTCATCAGGAGTAAGAACGCAGCAGCTTACATGCGGGCGGAAATTACGCTCCGCAACACTTCCGAGTCCGCTGTGGAATACCTCGTCGGTAATCTTGCCGACACTTCCGTCATCGTTAATCTTAAGCACAGTAACCTTGCCGTCATGGTAACCTGAAACAAAAAGGTAGGAGTTATCCTTGGTGGTTGAAAGATGACATCCACGCATACCATTAATGCTTGCTAAATTAAGAAATTCAAGATTGCCGTCAGGAAGGATTGTAAATGAAGTAACACCCTCATCACAGATTGAATATAAAAATCTGCCGTCGGATGAAAGAATAACGTAAGAGGAGTTATTTATTGTAACTGAACCACGCTCAGAAACTCTTCCGGCTTCAACATCCATATCATAAATATGGATTCCCTGACCTTTGCTTTTGTGGTTATTAGTATAGCTGCTGACATATGCTACATACTTATCACTGCTCATTTTACAGATACCTCCAAACCAATAAAATCGTTATTTAATATTTTACTTTAAAATGAAAATATTATCAATATGGTTATGACATTAAGTTTTTGTATTTTTTTATTTTAAGGTACATATCACGAAGTGATATGGTAATTTTGCACAAGGATTGCGGTAAGTAAGCTAGCTTACTTGAATAATAAGCAGTAAAATGGAAAAACTAATTTTTGGCAGTCGGTTGTGAAATTACGGCGGGTGCCGAAAAAACAATATTAGGAGGTATTACAATGGCAGTTTTAGAGTGTAATGTTGTGACCTGTGCACATAATTCGGATGATAAATGCTGCAGAGGTGAGATAAAGGTTGACGGACCTGATGCTGCAAACAGCGCGTCAACCTGCTGCTGCAGTTATGATGAATGTGGATGCGGCTGCAAAAACGAGACAAGATGTCCGGACCGGACGGTGGAGATAAATTGCAGTGCAGTAAACTGCGTCTACAATGACAGTGAAGTCTGCAAGGCAACACTTGTAGGCATGGTAGGTCATTCGGCAAAAAACAGCAAGGAAACGGAATGTGCCACATTTAAGCACAGATAATCGTTAGCTTTGCACAGAAATATCGAGTGGTAAGTTTGCTTACCACTCGTAATTGACAACCTTTGTCAGTTGTTATAAAATAGGTAGATGCTAATATAACTCGAAAGGCAGGTGGTTTTAGATGAACGGTCACAGTATGTCAAAAAATATTGACGAGGCAAGCCCCCGATTGCGTTTAAAATCACATAAGGAGAGTTATAATTATGGAAAGACTAAAGGAACTTATTGAAAGCAGGCAGTATGCCCTTTTTCGCGAGGAAATCGAGGATTATAATGTTCAGGATATAGCAGAGTATCTGGAGGAATTGCCCAAGAACGAGCGCAATAAAATATTCCGTATTCTGCCTAAAACCATTGCAGCGGATGTATTTTCGTATCTTCCCATAGAGTTACAGCAGGATATGATTGTGTCAATGTCTGATTCGGAGGCAGCGTCACTTATAGATAATCTTTATGCGGATGATGCGGCGGACCTTATGGAGGAGATGCCCGCCAATGTCGTTAAAAAGCTTCTGGCATCCGCAAGTCCCGAGACAAGAAGAGATATTAATCATCTTTTAAAGTACCCGGAGGACTCTGCGGGCAGCATTATGACTGTGGAGTTCGTGGACTTAAAGGAATCACTCACGGTAGAACAGTGTATTGAGAGAATCAGAAGAGTCGGCATAGATAAAGAGACGGTAAATGTATGTTATGTGCTCGATAATAACCGAAAGCTGATGGGTACGGTTGCACTGAGGTATTTGCTGCTAAGTGACCCGAATGAGATTATCGGCAACATAATGCATGAAAATGTTGTCACGATTCACACATTAGCAGATCAGGAGGAGGTTGCAAGAACCTTCCAGAAGTATGACTTTACCGCAATGCCCGTTGTTGACAGTGAGGGAAGATTAGTCGGTATCATAACGGTTGATGATGTCGTGGATATTATGGAGCAGGAGGCCACTGAGGATATCGAAATGATGGCGGCCATAACGCCTACGGATAAATCATATATGAAGACTTCCGTGTTTGAAACCTACAAAAAAAGGATACCATGGCTGCTTTTGCTTATGATTTCCGCAACATTTACGGGCAAGATAATACAGCATTATGAGGAGGCTATTGCGGCAGCAGGGTACCTTGTGCTCACTTCATTTATCCCGATGCTTATGGATACGGGCGGTAATTCGGGCAGTCAGGCCTCTGTTTCAATAATACGAAGCCTCTCACTCGATGAGATAGAATTTAAAGATATATTTGTAGTTGCCTTTAAGGAAATGAGGGTAGCTGTTCTGGTAGGAATAACGCTTGCAGCAGCCAATTTCCTGAAGCTGATGATTATAGACAGGGTTTCGTTAAATGTAGCAATTGTGGTGTGCCTTACATTGGTGATTACGGTATTTGCTGCAAAGATTGTCGGAGCATGCCTCCCGATGATTGCCAAGAAGATTGGATTTGACCCGGCAGTAATGGCAAGCCCATTCATCACAACAATTGTGGACGCATTGTCACTTATGATATTTTTCGGCATAGCAACATCAATACTTGGATTATAAAATAAAAGTGAGGAATTAACATAATGAGTAAAGTAAGAACAAGATTTGCTCCAAGTCCGACAGGCAGAATGCATGTCGGCAATTTAAGAACGGCACTCTATGCCTATCTTATTGCAAAGCACGAGAATGGGGATTTCCTTCTCCGTATAGAGGATACTGACCAGGAACGCTTGGTAGAGGGTGCAGTTGATATTATTTACAGGACAATGGAGAAAACCGGACTTAAGCATGATGAGGGCCCGGATAAGGACGGAGGCGTCGGCCCTTACGTTCAGAGCGAGAGAAGGGCGGCAGGAATATATATGGAATATGCCAAACAGCTTATTGACAAGGGCGAGGCATATTACTGTTTTTGTGATAAAGAACGTCTTGCAACACTGAAAAAGTCGGTTGTACCCGCTGAGGATGCCGATGATGAGGATAAGTCTTCTGATAAGGAGATTACCGTGTATGACAAGCACTGCCTGCACCTTTCAAAGGAGGAGGTAGAGGCTAATCTGGCGGCAGGAAAGCCGTTTGTTATACGCCAGAATAATCCGACTGAGGGAACAACAACCTTTCATGACGAGCTTTACGGGGACATTACGGTGGATAATTCAGAGCTTGATGATATGATTCTTATTAAGTCCGACGGGTATCCTACATATAATTTTGCAAATGTTGTTGATGATCATTTGATGGGAATTACGCATGTTGTGCGCGGCAATGAGTACCTTTCCTCATCACCTAAATATAATCGTCTTTACGAGGCGTTTGGCTGGGAAGTGCCTAAGTACATTCACTGTCCTCTTATAACGGATGAAAATCACAAAAAGCTCAGCAAGCGTTCAGGACATTCTTCATTTGAAGATTTGCTGGAGCAGGGCTTTGTGACAGAGGCAGTTGTTAATTATGTTGCGCTTTGCGGCTGGAGTCCTGACTCTAATCAGGAAATATTCTCGCTTGATGAGCTTGTAAAGGAATTTGATTACAGAAGAATCGGTAAGTCTCCGGCGGTTTTTGATATGGAAAAGCTTAAATGGATGAACGGCGAGTACATTAAGGCAATGGATTTTGACAAATATTATGAGATGGCTCTCCCGTATATCAGGCAGGTGGTTAAGAAGGACTATGACCTTAAGAAGATTGCCGAGCTGGTAAAATCCAGAATTATGGTTTTTCCGGATATCAAGGAACATATTGATTTCTTTGATGAGCTGCCGGATTACGATATTGCAATGTATACCCATAAGAAAATGAAAACTGATGCCGCTATTTCGCTTGAGGTTTTAAAGGACCTGCTTGTGATTCTTGAAAAGCAGGAGGATTATTCGCTTAATGCACTTCACGATACGGTAATGGAGTATGTTGCACAAAAGGGCATTAAGAACGGAACGGCGCTCTGGCCGCTTCGCACGGCAGTATCAGGAAAGCAGATGACACCGGGCGGTGCATTTGAAATTATGGAGATTATCGGCAAGGAAGAAACTATTTCACGTATTAAGAAGGGAATAGAGAAGCTTTCTGCTTGTTGACAAAGGTGTTTTGAATGAATTTTAATGAGTCTCAAAAGACTGCAATTAGCCACTTTGACGGACCTGCCCTAGTTCTGGCAGGCCCCGGAAGCGGCAAGACAGCAGTTGTCACAATGCGTGTTAAAACGCTTATCGAAAAGTATCACGTTGAACCCTCAAATATTCTGGTTATCACATTTACCAAGGCAGCAGCTAACGAAATGAAGGAGCGCTTTACGAAGCTGATGGGCAGGGGCGGAGTACCGGTGAGCTTTGGAACGTTCCATGGCGTGTATTTTACAATCTTAAGGCATGCTTATAATTACAGCGCAGCCAACATTATTTCCGATGAAGAGCAGTACGGCATTATCAAAAAGATAACGGCAAAATACAGCATTGAATATGATAATGAAAAGGATTTTGTAAACGGACTTATTTCGGAAATTAGTCTTGTTAAGGGCGATATGCTTGACCTTAATAATTATTATTCTAAAAACTGTGCACAGGATATTTTCAGAAAGATATATTTTGAATATGTCTGCACACTCAGGAATTTGCGCAAAATTGATTTCGATGATATGATTCTTTACTGTTATGAGCTGTTTTCACAGCGAAGTGATATATTGAAGGCATGGCAGAATAAGTACCGTTACATCCTTATAGACGAGTTTCAGGATATCAATAAGCTTCAGTATGACGTGATAAAAATGCTGGCTGCACCGCAAAATAACCTCTTCGTTGTAGGTGATGATGACCAGAGCATATATGGCTTCAGAGGCTCCAAACCTGAAATAATGCTTCAGTTTCCCAAGGATTTTAAAAATACGAGAGTGATTGAGCTTAATTTTAATTACCGCTGTCAGAAAAATATTGTTGATGCCGCCTGTGCGGTTATTTCACATAATAAGAACAGATATGAAAAGAAGTATATGGCAGCAAATAAACCCTCTGATAAGGTCGAGATACGGGAATATCCGGATGTTTTTGAGGAAACGGCATATTTTATCGACTGCATAAAGGATTACCATGATGAGGGAATGGATTATTCAGATATTGCCATATTGACGAGAACCAATGAGGGCGCAAGATACATAATGGAAAAGCTTATGGAAAATAATATACCCTTCAGGGCAAGGGATACGATTCCGAGCATTTATAACCATTGGATTGCCAAAAATATGTTTGCGTATATAGATATGGCGCTTGGAAACAGGGACAGGTCTGTTTTTTTGCAGATTATGAACCGCCCTAAACGCTACATAAGCCGTGATGCGCTGACAAGCTCTACGGTTGATTTTGATGAGCTTAGAAATGAATATCTTCATTCAAAATCGTGGATGATGGAACGCATTGATGATTTTGAGGGTGATTTGCATGTACTTTCAACACTTAATCCCTTCGGGGCAATAAATTACATCAGGCGCAAAATCGGTTATGATGATTACTTAAGAGAATATGCAAAAGAAATGGATATAAATGAAGACGATTTGTTTGACGTCCTTAATGAGCTTATGGAGTCTGCCAGAGAATTTGATGATTATTTTGCATGGTTTCGGCACATAGACCGCTGTGAGGAGATGCTGGCGCAGAAAAACAAAAAGAAAGCCCAGAATGATGACGCGGAAAGTGCAGTAAATATAGTTACTATGCATTCGGCAAAGGGACTTGAGTATGAGGCTGTGTTTATTCCCGATGCAAATGAGGGCATAACACCTTACAAGAAGGCAGTACTTGATAATGAAATAGAAGAAGAACGCCGTATGTTCTATGTTGCAATGACAAGAGCCAAGGAACATCTGCATATCGGCTACGTTTGCAGCCGCTTCAATAAATCAATGGAAGTGTCAAGATTTGTAAATGAGATAATTGATAAAAGAGCCGGCATCTGACCGGCTCTTTGTAAATAACGGCTATTCCTCCTCGTCGTCACCAAGAAGCTCCTCATATTCGGCGGCGTCAAGCATTTCATCAAAAGCATCCGAAACAATTTCAAATTCATCATCAGTCTCGATATTGGTAAGCTCGGGCTGACCGTCCTGGGTTTCATCATAACGGTACAGGTAAACCTCTCCGTCTCCGGCTTCTTTATCATCAAGCGGAAGAAGTGCAATATAACGTCTGTCATTTGCCTCAAAAATAGAAACAACAGCACATTCAATCTCTTCATCATTGTCAAGTGTAAGAGTTACAGTAGTGTCAAAGTCAACCGGCATCAGGTTATCATCATCAAAATCTTTAGCCATAGTTACCTCCTTAAAGCTTTTATTATGTATACACATCCAGATAATATTCTAAATGATATAAAAAATAATTTCAACTGAAAAACTCTATCAAAAACTATTGAAATTTATTTAAAAATACGATATAATTTTATTAAATTAAGTTTAAAGGGTCAATGGGGACAGTTTCGATTGGGTCGGGATTGTCTTTTTTTATCGCCCATTAACGTAAAAGGGAGTGCGAGGATGGATAATATAGATAAGAAGATAATCACATTGCTGCAGAAAAATGCCAGAATGCCGTTAAAGGCGCTTGCGGAACAGGTATTTTTATCATCGCCTGCTGTTTCTGCCAGAATAGAAAGACTTGAAAAGGAAGAGATAATTGTCGGTTATGAGGCCAAAATCAACGAGATAAAGCTCGGATACCATATTACGGCATTTATCAATCTTGAGCTTGCACCCGTTCAGAAGCCGGAGTTCTACGCATTTGTCGAGGCATGCCCGAATGTAATAGAATGTAACTGCATTACAGGCAACTATTCAATGCTGCTTAAGGTGGTTTTCCCGAGCACGGATGATCTTGATAATTTTATCGGAAAACTGCAGAAATTCGGCAGGACGTATACGCAGATAGTATTCTCGACACCTGTAAAGCCAAGAGGTATTGCAGTGGATTCGCCGGTGCAGGAATGATATTGACTTTTTATTGTTATAGTTGTATATTGCTTTATAAGGGAGCATTTAAAGGATGTCTTGTGCAAGGCATCCTTTTTGATATAGTTAATGCACAAAGAAGGGGAAAATATGAGACGAATCGTTTTGGCTTCGGGGTCGCCCAGAAGGAAGGAGCTTCTGGAGCAGATAGGACTTGAGTTTGAGGTAATCGTAAGTAATGAAGAGGAGCAGGTGACAAGCAATATTCCGTCGGATATAGTTAAGGAGCTGTCCCTGCTTAAGGCTAAGAGTGTCTTTGACAAGCTTTCGGGTGATGTGGTGGTGATAGGCGCGGATACCGTTGTTTCCGTAAATGACAGCATACTCGGAAAGCCTGCAAATGAAGAGGGAGCTTTTTTAATGCTTGAGAGTATTGCAGGCAGGGAGCACAGGGTCTTTACAGGCGTTACAATCTGTATTCGTGAGAAAGGGCACGAGGAGATTGTCAACTATGCTGAGGGGACTACTGTATTTGTCCAGGATATGACAACGCAGGAGATATTGGACTATATCGCATGCGGCGAGAGCCTTGATAAGGCGGGAGCATATGGGATTCAGGGCAGATTTGCCGCCTTTATAAAGGGAATCGAGGGGGATTATAACAACGTAGTGGGACTGCCTGTCGGCAGCCTTGCATACGAACTCAGAAAGAGAAATATCCTATAACTTATTTTAGAGGTGTATGTATGAACAGACCGAATTTATGTGCAGAGGTTTTCCTTAAGGAGCAGGGAAAGCTTTTTGATGAACCCGTTGCATCCAATATAGCGGAGGCTATTGAGTTTTTGGAGGACAGCTTTGCGCAGGAATTTAAAAATATAAAGCAGGTCAGGGAATATCTGGACGAGCTTGGGATGGATACCAGCGGACTTGCTGACAATGAGCTTGAGGATGAGCTTGAGGTATTTAAGCTGCCTGACGGAACGTATTTTGTGGTAGAGGCATAGTGTATGAAGAAAGTAATCAAAATTTTGGGCATTGTGCTGGCGGTACTGTTTCTGGCATTGGTTATATTTTTAAAAACGGCTGTTGGCAATAAGAGCATATACATATCCACGGGCTTTGACAAGGATGTGATGATAAAGGTTGACCAGACGCAAACCTCAAGACAGGAGGTTATGGTTTACCTTACCGACGCAGTTGCAGAGTATGAGGAGTTATTTGGCAGCGACATACTCACCGAGGATATAAACGGTGTGCCGTTTGAGCAGTATATTATTGAGCTTGTAAAGGGAAAGCTGACGAGAATAAAATGTATGGACCGGGTGGCAGAAAGCCGTGGAATTGTGCTTAGCAGTCTTGAGGAGCAGAATATCAAAAAGGCTGCGGCGGAATATTATTCCGGCATTGATAAGACTTCAATAAAGAAGCTGTCGCTGACTCAGGAGCAGGTCGAAGAAATGATAAGCTCGCGCCTGCTTGCAGATAAGCTTTTTGATGACCTTACTTATGAGGTGGATACCGAAATCAGTGAGGATGAGGCAAGAGTAATTACAATCCAGTATATTCAGTCGGATACGGTTGAGGAAATAAATGTTGTCCGCAACAGACTTAATGCGGGCGAGAGCTTTTCCTCACTTATAAAGGAATACAATCCCTATGAATACGAGTATGAGTTAAAAAGGGGCGAGACGGAGGAGGCATTTGAAGAGGCAGCCTTTAATCTGTTGACGGGCGAGATAAGTGATGTTGTAGAAACAACCGCCGGTTATTATATTATTATGTGCGTGAATGAGTATGATAAGACCAAGACCGCAGCCAATAAAGCCCAGATGATAAATGATAACAAGCTTGAAGTTTTCAATGAGGTATTTGAACCCTATGAGGCACAGCTCTACGCAGAGTACAACAATACCCTGTGGGATAAGGTCAAGGTGGAGGATGCAATCATTTCAGAGGCAGGCTTTTTGGAAATTTACGAAAAATATTTTCAATAGAGAAAGTATATATTAGTAGATATATGGGTGTATTTTTGGATAATATTATGGCGATATTATGGTACCTGAATCGTTGACAAATGGTATTTTTGTTGATACAATGATAGTGTTTTAAGTATTGCTAGATGTACTTTGAGAGGTGGATTACAATGAGAAGGATGGTATTGTCTATCCTGGTATATAATTCAGCAGGCGTGCTCAGCCGCGTTGCCGGATTGTTCAGCAGGAGAGGTTATAATATTGACAGTCTTACCGTGGGTGTGACAAACGAAGAGGGATTTTCGAGAATGACGGTTGTGGCATCCGGCAGTGAGGAGGTCCTTGATCAGATAAAGAAGCAGGTATTAAAGCTTGAGGATGTTAAGGAGGTCATTGAACTTCCGGCAAATGCATCTGTTTACCGTGAGCTTTTGCTTGTTCAGGTTGAGGCAACGGTTGAACAGCGTCAGGCTGTGATTGCGATAGCTGATATTTATCGTGCCAAGATAGTTGACGTATCCGACCACACAATTATGCTTGAGCTTACCGGTAATCAGGAGAAGCTTCAGGCATTTATCGCTTTACTTGAGGATTTTAAAATTACAGAGCTTGCAAGAACAGGTGTAACAGGTCTTGCTCGCGGTACTGCAAATTTAAAATAGCAGGTGATTCACGGAATAATTTCTGTGATTGCCGGCATAAATATACAATTATTTCTAGGAGGAATTTGTAATGTCAGCAAAGATTTACTACCAGGAGGACTGTAACCTATCTGTATTGGAGGGGAAGACAATTGCAGTTATCGGTTACGGCAGCCAGGGACATGCCCATGCACTGAATGCTAAGGAGTCAGGATGCCATGTTATTATTGGCTTATATGAAGGAAGCAAGTCATGGAAGAAAGCTCAGGATCAGGGCTTTGAAGTATATACAGCAGCAGAGGCAGCTAAGAAGGCAGATATCATTATGATTCTCATTAATGATGAATTACAGGCTGATATGTATAAGAAGGATATCGAACCGAACCTTGAAGCAGGCAATATGTTAATGTTTGCACATGGTTTTAATATTCATTTTGGAACAATTACACCACCTAAGGATGTTGATGTTACCATGATCGCACCTAAGGGACCGGGACATACAGTAAGAAGTGAGTACCAGGCAGGTAAGGGTGTTCCTTGTCTTGTTGCCGTACATCAGGATGCAACAGGTCAGGCACTTGATAAGGCATTGGCTTATGCACTTGCAATCGGCGGAGCCAGAGCAGGTGTTCTCGAGACAACCTTCAGAACAGAGACAGAGACGGATCTTTTCGGAGAGCAGGCAGTACTTTGCGGCGGTGTATGTGCACTTATGCAGGCTGGTTTTGAAACTCTTACAGAAGCAGGATATGATCCGAGAAACGCATATTTTGAGTGCATCCATGAGATGAAGCTCATCGTAGACCTTATCTACCAGTCAGGCTTCGAAGGAATGAGATACTCTATTTCCAATACAGCCGAGTATGGCGATTACATTACAGGCCCTA
>CAYOHM010000056.1:0-12875 GCA_964403785.1 uncultured Alistipes sp. | reverse complement strand
ATGAAAAACAGAGATAATTTATACGATAAATTAAATAAATATGCCCAAAGCGATTTTGTACCTTTTCATATGCCGGGACATAAGAGAAATTATGAGAAGTTTTCTCTGCCCGATGCTGCAGGCATTGATATAACGGAAATTGACGGTTTCGACGATTATCATTATCCACAGGGTATTATTAAAGAAATACAAGAGCAGGCAGCACGAATTTATGGTTCGCGCAAAAGCTATTATCTTGTAAACGGAAGCAGCGGCGGGATTTTGACCGCCGTAAGTGCGGTATGCAGCAGGGGCGAGGATATTCTGGCTGCAAGAAACTGTCATAAGGCGCTTTACAATGCAATTTCTTTAAATGGGCTTATGCCGCATTATATTTATCCGCAGATGGATGAACGCACCGGTATAATGGGAGCTGTAACACCTTCGATGGTAAGGGAGGCATTAAATTGCAAAATGAAAGCTCTCGTAATCACCTCTCCCACCTATGAGGGAATTGTCAGCGACATAGAGGAAATTTCCGATATTTGTCATAATAATGGCACGGTGCTCATTGTCGATGCTGCACATGGAGCGCATTTTAATTTTAATGAAGCATTTCCCAAAACGGCAATTTTGTGTGGGGCTGATATTGTGATAGAAAGCCTTCATAAAACCCTTCCCTGCTATACGCAGACGGCAATTATGCACGTTAACGGGGACTTGGTGGATTATGACAGGGTAAAGCGCTATATCAGCGTATATCAGACCTCCAGTCCTTCGTACATTTTTATGGCAGGCATTAACAAATGTATTGATTATATGGTAAGTGATGAAGGAACGGCGGATAACAATGAGTATGTGAGCAGGCTGTCAGAGCTCAGGGAGGAAATTAAGCGCTTAAATAATATAGTGCTTTATGAGGATGAAAATGCCTTTGACATAGATATTTCAAAGCTGGTGCTGTCAGCGCCGGGCAGGGGAGTATGGCTTTATGATATGCTGCTGTCGCGCTACCATATTCAGCCGGAAATGGCGGCTTCGGACTATATTATTTTGATGACCTCGATAGGCGATAAATATGAATGGTATCAATATCTGATTAAGGCATTGAGGGAAATTGATGCTGAACTTAAAAAAGAGAATTATGCTGCACAGGTTCCGCCAAGGAGAACTATGCCAAAAACAAAAGTGGCATTAAAGCCGGGCGAAGCTTTTGACGTACCTAAAGAAAATAGCGAAAGAGTATTATTTGCAAAAGCAGCAGGAAGAATTTCACTTGAATGGCTGTATGCATATCCGCCAGGTATTCCTATCATTTATCCGGGTGAGGAAATTACCGATGAGGTTATCGGGCAGACAAGGAATTTAAAAAAGGCGGGTGTTGTGCTTAAGGGCATGGCGGATGCAGACGGAGACTATATTGTATGTATAAAATAGTATGTATAATCGGAAAGAGTGCAAGCGGAAAGGATCATATTTACCGTGCGCTTTTGGAAGACGAGGAGTTTAATTTTAAGAAAATCATTCTATATACCACAAGACCCAAAAGAGAGGGCGAGCAGGAGGGCGTAGAGTATTATTTTACCGACAACGAAGCGGCGGATGAATTTGAAAAAAACGGAAAAATAATCGAAATGCGCCAATATGAAACGGTGAACGGCATGTGGAAATATTTTACGGCAGATGACGGACAGATTGACCTTGAAAACGGAAGGTATTTGTCCATCGGCACGATTGAATCATATGTAAAATTTTGTGAATATTTTGGAAAAGAGAAAATTTATCCGATATATATAGAGGTGGAGGATTCAATTCGACTTGAGAGGGCAATGAAAAGGGAAAAAAAGCAGAAGCAGCCTCAATACAAGGAGATGTGCAGAAGATTTTTGGCGGATTGCGAGGATTTTTGTGAGGAAAAGCTTAAAGAAGCCGGAATAACAAAGCGTTTTTATAATAATGGCTCCATTGAGGAATGTATGGAAGTCATTGTTAAGGAGCTCAGGCAGGTGCTGCAGTAAAATTTTTTCCGCATCACCATAATCTATGATATAATTATATGTGGGGGAGGAAACGTAGATGGATATTAAGGTTAATGAGATTTCGCAGACACAACAGGCACAGAATTCCTCTAATGTGCAGAATACGGATGATTCCTTTAAATTTACACTTATCAGCAACATTGAAGAAAAAGATCTTCAAAAGAAATTAGAGTCCATGATGCAGCAGATAAATGAGCAGGGTCAGAAATTAACGCAGCATATGGATATCCGCGATATGAAGCATTACCGAGAGCTTGTTAAAGGTTTTATGAATGAGGTGGTTAATCGTTCACACGAGTTCTCAAGGGAGAATTTCCTTGACAGAAGGGGCCGTCACAGAGTCTACGGAATAGTTAAGCTGGTTGATAAGAACCTTGATGATCTGGCGGGCGAGCTTATAAAGGAAGAGAAGGATAATATGGCAGTTCTTGAAAAGGTTAATGAGATTCAGGGGCTGCTGCTGGATATAACTGTTTAAGCTTATTGATAGGGGTAATGAATATGGCGGGATTTGATGAGATAGTTGGGCATGAACAGGTAAAGGAATATATAAAGAACGCGATAGCGATGGACAGGGTTTCCCACGCATATATCATAAATGGACCCGATGGTATCGGCAAGCGCAAAATTGCTTCAGTGTTTGCACAGGCGCTTCAGTGTGAAGAAGCCAAGGAGCCGCCATGCGGCAGATGCCATTCCTGTATACAGGCGCAGTCGGGCAATCAGCCGGATATAATCTGGGTTGGACATGAGAAGGCAGCCGGTATAGGAGTTGATGACGTAAGGCTCGGAATTAACAGTGATATATTAATCAAGCCTTACAGCAGCAGATATAAGGTATATATTGTGGATGAGGCCGAGAAAATGACGGTGCAGGCTCAGAATGCGCTGCTTAAGACCATTGAGGAGCCACCGTCCTACGGAATTATCCTTCTGCTTACCAATAATGCGGACGGTTTTCTTCCGACAATTCTTTCAAGATGTGTTACACTGAATCTTAAGCCGCTTTCCCACAAGGAAATTGAGCAGTATCTGATGGAGAAGGAGCATATTCCCGACTATCAGGCGAAGTTTGCGGCGGCTTTTGCACAGGGCAGACTTGGAAGGGCTATTGATATTACCTCCTCACAGAATTTTAGTGAGCTTAAGGAGGAGGTACTAAGGTTACTTAAGAATATCAACAAAATGGAGCTTACCGAGATAATGGAGGCTGTTAAGCAGGCAGCAGCCAGAAAGCTTGAAATTGATGATTACATTGATTTAATGATGATGTGGTACAGGGATGTATTGGTTTATAAAAGCACAAATGATGTGAATCTTCTTATCTTCAAGGATGAGCTCCAATATATAAGAAGTGATGCCGCAAATCGTTCATATGACGGACTCAACCGTATTCTTAAGGCGATGGACACGGCAAAAACAAGACTGGCAGCTAATGTTAATTTTGATCTCGTAATTGAGCTTATGCTGCTTACCATAAAGGAGAGAGATGATGGTTAAGGTTATAGGAGTAAGATTTCGCAGGGCGGGCAAGGTTTATTATTTTGACCCTGCGGACAGGCAGATAGAAAAAGGGCAGCATGTAATCGTGGAAACTGCCAGAGGCGTTGAGTACGGCGAGGTAGTTCTTGGTGCAAGGGAGATTGAAGACGAAAATGTCATTCAGCCGCTTAAGCAGGTGCTGCGTGTTGCAACTAAGGAGGATGACGAACAGGAGGCACGCAATAAGGCAAAGGAAAAGGATGCTTTTGACATTTGTCTTGAGAAGATTAAAAAACGTGGTCTTGAAATGAAGCTTATTGACGCAGAGTATACATTTGACAATAATAAGGTTCTGTTTTATTTTACGGCAGACGGAAGGATTGACTTCAGGGAGCTTGTTAAGGACCTTGCGGCAGTTTTTAAGACGAGGATTGAGCTCAGGCAGATAGGTGTAAGGGATGAAACCAAGATAAGGGGAGGCATAGGTATTTGCGGACGTGAGCTTTGCTGCAGCACGTTTTTGCCTGAATTTGCACCGGTTTCTATTCGTATGGCGAAGGAACAGAACCTATCACTTAATCCGACAAAGATTTCCGGAGTCTGCGGACGTCTTATGTGCTGTCTTAAGAATGAGCAGGAAACCTACGAGTACCTTAACAGCAGACTTCCTGATGTTGGGGATGAGGTAAGAACCAGGGACGGATTGAAGGGTGAGGTCAACAGCGTAAATGTGCTTCGCCAGCTCGTCAAGGTACTTATTACACTTGATAATGATGAGAAGGAGCTTAGGGAATATAAGGTGGAGGAGCTTAAGTTTAAGCCAAAACGCCATCATGAAAAGATAAATATAAATGATGAAGAACTCAAGGAGCTTGAGGCCTTAGAACGTAAGGAGGGAAAGTCTAAGCTGGATGATGACTGATGCTTTAAGAGAGGATGAACGTTTGGATGATCTTCAGAGAAAGGGTTACAAAATTATCCAGAACACCAAGATTTTCTGTTTCGGAATAGATGCTGTGCTTCTGGCAGCATTTGCTAAGCTTGACAAGGATGACAGTGCCATTGACCTGGGAACGGGCAATGGCATTATTCCTATGTTGATGGAGGCGAGATACGGAGGAAAGCATCTGGACGGTCTGGAGATACAGGATATTAATGTTGATATGGCTAGGCGCAGCGTTGCAATGAATAATCTGACAGGCAAGGTTGATATTGTTCAGGGGGATATAAAGGAGGCATCAAAGATATTTGGCGCGGGAAAATATGACGTGGTAACGTCCAATCCTCCATATATGAATGCCGACCATGGTCTTACAAATCCGGATTCCTGCAAGGCAATCGCAAGACATGAGATTTTGTGCACGCTCGATGATGTCTGCCGTGAGGCATCCAGACTGTTAAAATTTAACGGACATTTTTATATGATACACCGTCCGCACAGACTTGTTGAGATATTTGATAAGCTGACTGAGTACAAATTAGAGCCAAAAAGAGTCAGGTTTGTGCATCCGTTTGCGGATAAGGAGCCCAATATGGTGCTTATTGATGCGGTAAAGGGTGCTAAATCCATGGTAAAGATAGAAAGTCCGCTTGTGGTATATGAAAGACCCGGGGAATACACCCGGGAGTTGTGGGATATTCATTACAATTAGGAGGCGCATATGGAAGAAAGCGGAGCTGGTACATTGTATCTGTGTGCAACGCCGATAGGCAATCTTGAGGACATAACCCTGCGTGTGCTTAATACACTTAAATCGGTTGATTTAATTGCTGCTGAGGATACAAGGCACAGCATAAAGCTTCTCAATCACTATGGGATTAAGACACCGATGACGAGCTACCACGAATTTAATAAATATGATAAGGCTAAAGTGCTTGTTGAAAAGATAAAGAACGGAGAGAATGTTGCTGTAATAACTGATGCGGGAACGCCGGGAATTTCCGATCCGGGTGAGGAGCTGGTGAAACAGTGCCTTAGTGCAGGAATTAAGGTGACTTCGCTTCCGGGACCGGCAGCCTGCATAACTGCACTTACAATGTCGGGCAGGCAGACGAGGAGATTTGCATTTGAGGCATTTCTTCCGGCGGATAAAAAAGAAAGAAGGGCAATCCTTGAGGAGCTGGAGAAGGAAACCAGAACAATCATATTGTATGAAGCTCCGCATCATCTTATAAGGACGCTGGAGGAGCTTGCACAATATCTAGGGCAGGACCGTGAGCTTTCGGTCTGCAAGGAGCTGACAAAAACCTACGAGAATAATTTTTGCACGACGCTTTCTGAGGCGCTCGCATATTACAAGGTCAATGAACCAAGGGGCGAGTATGTGCTGGTGGTTGCAGGCAGAAAGCGGGATGAGCTGGAAAAGGAAAAGCAGCAGAATTATCTGGCAATGCCTGTAAAAGAGCATGTAGAAATGTATGAGGCGCAGGGGATTGAACACAAGGAAGCAATGAAGCTTGCCGCAAGGGACAGGGGAGTTTCAAGGAGGGATATTTACAGGGAGCTTCTTGAGGATGAGAATCGATAAGAATTTACTGGACTATCGCCGAATTTTAAGTATAATATAATCTAAGAGTTACACAGGAGGTTATAAAATGGCTCAGGAAATCATTTGGAAGGACAGAAAGAGGACTTTTTTGGGTCTTCCGTGGTCATTCACTATATACAAATTATCAAGTGACCGCTTGTTCATTCAGAAGGGACTTTTTAATGTCACCGAGGATGAAGTGCGTCTTTACAGGATAACGGATGTTTCTCTCTCCAGAAGCTTCGGACAGAGAATTTTGGGACTTGGGACAATTTCCTGCTGCTCTGCGGATAAGTCCCTCGGAGATTTTAAGATTGTTAATATTAAGAATTCAAAGGATGTTAAGGAATTGCTTTCAGAGACAATCGAGAAGGAAAGAGTATCAAAGAGAGTAATCAGCAAGGAAGAATTTATGCATCAGCATGGCACGGACGCTTCGTTCGACGCTATGCAGGATGACTTAGACGATGAACAGAACAAATAATTTACAGGAGGATATAAATAATGGGAAGACCGGGAGGCGGTGGCGCAGGAGGCCATAGCAGCAGTTCACACAGTGTTTCACATCACAGCAGTTCACATTCACATTCAGGAGGCCATAGCAGCAGATCACACAGTGTTTCACATCACAGCAGTTCACATTCAGGAGGCGGTTTTAGCGGCTCAGGAAGACCGTCGGGCGGTGGCTTTGGTGGTTCGGGAAGACCAATGGGCGGTGGCTTTGGCGGCCCGGGAAGGCCAATGGGAGGCGGATATCGTCCGGTTCCTCCAAGACCGGTAGGACCGAGACCGTTCGGACCGCGTTACAGACGTCGCGGCAGCGGATGCGGCACTCTGTTTACAATGATAATTGTGGTTATTATTATATTTATGCTGATGGGAGAAGTTTCGTGCGGTGGCGGTGGCGTCGGCAGCCAGATGAGCTATTCAAGCAACACCATTGATGAGGATGTTGTGCTGGAGCAGGCAGATAATTATTTCAGCCAGAGTATCCGCAATGAAAATGCAGTTCTTTTGTATGTTGCATATCTTGAGGAGTCGCAGGAGGATTGCGAAGAGCTTATTATCGGAGATAATGTATATGATGCCATAAATGCCAATCTGGACGATTTCTGGGATATTTATGAGAAATACTATTACAGCAACGCATCAGAGGGCGAGTGGCTCGGCTCAACCTTCAGGGATTTTTCAAGTTATGTTAAGACCGATATTTCGGGAGGCTCATTTGATTCAAGCTGTGTTAAGGATGAGCTGGACTGGGTATCGGGCAGTGACAAGCAGAATGCCGTAAACGGAATGAAGGCTTTTTTTGATGAAACCGGTATTCAGGCGTATGTTGCGTTAGTTGATTACACGAAGCTTCCGGGCGTTGTTATCAATGAGAGCAAGAACAGCCATGCTTTGGCGGTATTTTTTGTTGTAGTCGGCGTTGTGGCAGTTGTTTACATATGCTATGTATGGTGGGGCAAGAAGCAGCAGCGCAAGAAGGAAGAGGCTGAGGAGACACAGAAGATTTTAAGCACACCTCTTGAGAAGTTTGGTGATCTTGAAAGCTCTGAAATGAGTGATCTTATTAACAAATATGATGACAAAAAATAATTACAAAATTTTATATGGTGTTGTATTCGCAGCCGTGTTATTATTATGGTTTCGAATGCATACCTTTATGATAAGCATTGTGCCTTGGGGAGTGCATCTTGACGAAGCAGCGTTGGGGTACAATGCTTATTGTATTGCAAACTACGGTGTTGACAGATATTTGAATTATATGCCGGTTTATGTGGCTAATTTTGAAGGCGGACAGAGTGCCCTGTATACATATATGTGTGCGTTTTTAATTAAATTTATGGGTACGGGCACCACCGTTCTCAGGACGCCTGCATTTATTTTTGCAGTAATCACGTTAGTCAGCGGGTTTATGATTATCCGAAAAAAATTCGGCAGGTGGTGGGCACTTTTCGGAATTTTTTTGATGGCGGTGCTTCCGATATTTACACAGCTTGCAAGAATCGGTCTTGACTGTAATCTGATGCTTGGTGCGGTAACACTTTCACTGTGGGTGTTTATCGAGGCTGTGGAAAAAGGAAAATTATGGCTTTATCTGGTCGACGGCTTTCTGTGGGGAATATCGCTTTATACATATGCACTGAGCTATGTTATAGTTCCGGTTTTTCTCATAATTATGGGTATATATCTGATAATAACCCGCCGTGCTGAATTAAAAAAACTTCTGGCAGCAGGAGTAATATTCGCCGTAATGGCAATGCCTTTATTTATAATGGTAATAATTAACAGATTTGATTTAAATCCAATCATTACGCCGTTTTTTACGATTCCGAGGCTTGGAACGGACAGGGCAGCGGAGCTTAGCTTTAATGGATTTTTTGTAAATTTTGTTAATATGCTTAAGACGATTTTCTATTATGATGAGATGGATTATAATGCACTTATCGGATTTAGGCCTATGTATTTCCTCTCGATTCCTTTTGTGGTAATAGGAGCGTGCAAATGCCTTTATGACTGTGTGAAGGCAGTCAGAAACAAACAAATGGATATTTCCATGGCAGTTTTGGTATATTGTGCGGCACAGCTTCTGGTGGGAGGTATGAGAACCAACACAAATATAAATAATATGAATGGCGTATACTTTACGTTTTTGTATTTTGTTGTTGCAGCGGTAAAATTTATATTTGATATTGTGGGTAAATATTTAAAATATATAAAATATCTTTTACTTGCAGTGATAATATTTTGCTACCTTCAAAGATTTGTGCAGTTTTATGATTATTATTTCTTCCACCACTCAAGAATTGACTATCCGATGTTTTTATTTGACGGAAGGCTTGAAGATATTTTGGAGGAGTTTGGGGAGGATTTTGGCGGAAAAACCACCTATATAGATGCAAATCACATTTATTATCTGCTGGCTGCCAAAAAGTCACCCTACGAGGTGGAGCTGACGGACGGAATGTCAAGCTACGGCAATATTCATTTTGTAGACGAGACGCACACAATGCCGGATTTTATTGATCCGGATGCAATTTATATAGTGCAGGAAACAAATGAGGAGTATATGGAGTTTTTAAGGGACAGCTTTGAATATGAAACGTGGAGTGGATTCTACCATATTTTTAGAAATTGATATTATGTGGAGGTGAATGTGATGGGGGATGATTTTCAGAAAATTGCAAATAAAGTTTCCTTTGTTACTATTGCAGAAAATATTGTTCTGTCCGTGGTTAAGCTTGCTGCCGGTATTGTAGCACATTCGAATGCGATGATAAGTGATGCTGTTCATTCAGCTTCGGATGTATTTAGTACCATTGTGGTTATTATCGGTATTAAGCTGGCATCAAAGGAGGCTGATAAGGAACATCCGTATGGGCATGAAAGACTGGAATGTGAGGCAGCCATTATACTTGCAATGGTTCTTTTCATTACGGGTCTTGGTATCGGCTGGGAGGCACTTAAAAACATCCTGAACGGCAATTATGGTGATTTGCAGGTTCCGGGTCTTTTGGCACTCCTTGCGGCGATTGTGTCAATTGCAGCCAAAGAAGGAATGTACTGGTACACAAGGCATTATGCGAAGAAAATTGATTCAAGTGCATTAATGGCAGATGCGTGGCACCACCGTTCTGATGCAGTTTCATCAGTTGGCGCATTGATAGGAATTGCAGGCGCAAGGCTTGGTTTTCCTATTATGGATTCAATTGCGAGTCTTGTGATTTTTGTATTTATTGTGAAGGCGGCATTTGACATTTTTAAGGATGCCATGGATAAAATGGTGGACCATTCCTGCGATGAAGAAACCGAAAGACAGATTTACGAATGTGTTATGGGCAACGAGCAGGTTTTAGGTATCGATTTACTGCAGACACGTGTGTTTGGAAATAAAATTTATGTGGATGTGGAAATTGAGGCGGATGCGTCACGCACACTGGCTCAGGCGCATGAGATAGCGGAAGCGGTACATAATGATATTGAGAAGAAATTTCCAAAGGTAAAGCATATCATGGTACATGTCAATCCGGCGGACATATCATAATGGTAAAAAAATATATAAATGGAGGAATGATTATGAGCACAAATAAGTATTCAGGTACACAGACGGAGAAGAACCTTGAGGCTGCTTTTGCAGGCGAGTCACAGGCAAGGAATAAGTACACATATTTTGCTTCTGTTGCAAAAAAAGAGGGCTATGAGCAGATTGCTTCTATTTTCCTTAATACAGCCGATAACGAGAAGGAGCACGCCAAGCTGTGGTTTAAGGAATTAAACGGAATCGGTAATACATCACAGAACCTCGAGGCGGCAGCCGAGGGCGAGAGTTATGAATGGACGGATATGTATGAGGAATTTGCAAGGACAGCCGAGGAGGAGGGCTTTAAAGAGCTTGCGGCAAAGTTTCGTATGGTAGGCTCCATTGAAAAGGCCCATGAGGAGAGATACCGTGCTTTGCTTAATAATGTGGATACTGCAAAGGTATTTGAAAAGAGTGAAGTAAAGATATGGGAATGCCGCAACTGCGGTCATATTGCGGTAGGCACCAAGGCACCTGAGGTATGTCCTGTATGTGCACATCCTCAGAGTTATTTTGAACTTAGAGAAGATAATTATTAATTAATAAAAGAAAAGTCCCAACCAGCCGTTTAACGGGGGTTGGGACTTTTTTTGGTTAAAACGCATTTAGTGCATACAGGATGCTTACAGAAATTATTGTCTGGATGATTGCAAACCTAAGAACAACCTGAGTATCCGACCAGCCCTTATTTTTGCGGACGTGATCGTGAATAGGAGTTCTTACATTTGTAAGGATTCGAATCTTAAGGAAACGGAGCAGAGATACCTTAAGGAGTCCCAGACCGCCGTCAATAATGATAACGATGGCAGCAGGTATATAAAATAATGGGTTGCCGGTTTTTAAAACGGCTATTGCAATAAAAAGACCAATGGCACGCGAACCGGCATCTCCCATAAGGAGTTTGCTTGGTGATGCGTTGAACCACAGGTATCCGAGTACCGAAACAATAAGGATAAGGATTGTGTGTCTGAGATATGGCTCTATATCATAGCTTGAGAAAAGACCGTAAATGGTAGCCAGTGTGATACACGAAAGCGTTCCGCAAAGCCCGTCAACACCATCCGTACAGTTAGTTACATTTATACTTGCCCACACCAGTACAACAATCAAAAAACCGAAAAGAACAGGATTTAATGCAACCGGCTGTGATACAAAGGGAATAATAATTGTGTTTGGATTGAAATTGAGGTAGGTAACTGCTGTCATAAGGGCGATTACTAAGTCAATAAGACCTTTTTTAAGCTCTCCCCATGGTGTCTGTGAGCTGTCATCAAAAAAACCGCTGAGCATTGCTGCCACAGTTAAGACCAGATAAATAATAAGCTCGGCATTAAGCGGAACAAAAAGCACCGTGGAAAGAATAAAGGTTAATATGAAAATAATTCCTGCGCCGCGAGGTTTACCCGCAGACAGCTTTCCGTTGACGGCAAAAGCACGTCCACCATCTTTCGGAAGAACCTCCTTGCCAAGAGAAATAGAAAGACAGGAAAGCGCAAATGAAAAAATAATACTTAAAAAAGTATATTCATTTATGTAGTCAGGATAGAAAATGTTGTATAACATAGTACACCTCCAAGTAAATTATATGTTGATTTTGAAATAAAATACTCTGGATTACAGGAATATTTTACGTTAAAAGAGTTTGCGGATGATTGGTATTTTCTTTAACAGGTAGGTTACAAATGCGCCTATCAGCATTATGCAGAACAGGTATATAACCGCGGCTAACGCATTGGGCATTACGAGGCACATATATTTTTGTATAAATCCGCAGTAGTCCTTGATGTAGCCCTCAAGCAGGTACACGCCGAAGGTGCAGCTTCCAATGGTACAGACTGCCTTCTCGATTAATGGTGCAGGCTGCACCTTGCCGAAGAAATATTTTACAGCGCAAAACAGAGCTGTGGCAGGGAAAATAATAAATAGTGAAAGACCTGCTTCACTCCAGCCTCCAAAGGTGCGATAGTCATATTGTGTGACAGCCACATCCAGCATAAGTCCGATTACGGATGCTGCTGTCAGGCAGAGCAGGGGTTTGGCACAGAGGTATTTTTCCTCCAGTTTGTTTGCCAGAAAATATCCGAGCATAGGATAAACAATAATATCAGCGGTGAAGGGAATGGCAACTGCTATTGAGCCGACGGGTGTTCTTGCGATAAGACCAAATACTCCGCCCGCGATTACATAGATGAGAAAAAGGTATAAGTACTCATTTTTCTCAAATGCTGCAGCCATACGCCTTAATATAGGAAGGCCAATTAAAAAGCCGAGGTAGGAGTACAAGAACCAGTATGGCATAAATACCTGTCCCGTGGCAGTCTGGCGTACCAAATCCGCAAAATGATAAGATATTTCACCCTTGTGGACTCTGTATAAAAAATGGATGGTACAGAATACACACAGGATAATTATATAACGCAAAATTCTTTTTACAAAAAGCTCCCTGCCGCTTTCTTCCTTTCCAAGCAGGAGTGCGCCGGAAATCATAAAGAAAACGGGAACTCCGATTTTGCAAAAGGAAGAAATAAAAATAGAAATGCACTGAATTGCAAAATTGTCCGTTGTCGTATACAGTGAAAAACCGCTGACTCCGCTGTGGTTAAATATTACGCACATAATTGCAATTATTCTGAGTGCATCTATATATACATATCGTTTTGTATTTTCCATTTAAAGGTTTCTCCCTAATAAGCGGTAATTGGGAAATTAAGGCGGGTGCAGGCATATAGGTGCGATTATGCGGTACGTTTGCACTAAGAGTTC
>CAYOHM010000055.1:0-12885 GCA_964403785.1 uncultured Alistipes sp. | reverse complement strand
TGAAGCCCGGACTTTCCTCACCCCGAGGTGACGCAGATGCATCACCTCGGGCCGCGATTATCTGTCTTACTCAATTTGTTATTATAGTGGAAATGGGGGAGGAAAGCAAGGGGTATTGACTAGGTTTTTCTTGATAATATACGATAATTTTCATTTTATTTGTTTTATTTTCCTCATAAATATGTTAATCTATGGTAGAATATTTTCAGATTGTGGAAACAATATGTATATTATGTGGATTTTGCCGCAGGGGCATAATCTGATTTGGAGGATAATATGTGTGGTTTTTGTGGATTTACAGGTGATTTAGACGATAAGCAGACCTGTCTTACCAATATGATGAATCGTATTATTCATCGCGGTCCTGACAGTGCCGGTCAGCATATAGATAATGATATTGCAATGGGTTTTAGAAGGCTCAGTATAATAGATTTGGATTTTGGCAGCCAGCCTATGTATAACGAAGACAAGTCAATGGTTATCACCTTTAACGGTGAGATTTACAACCATAAAGAATTAAGGGAGGAGCTTATCTCAAAGGGGCATATTTTTTCAAACAATGCGGATACAGAGGTGCTTCTTCACGGATATGAGGAGTACGGCAGTGACATTTTGAATAAGCTTCGCGGTATGTTTGCATTTGTAATATGGGACAGCAAGAACCGCACTCTGTTCGGCGCGAGGGATTTCTTCGGAATCAAGCCGTTTTATTATACCAATGTAAACGGCAATCTTGTGTATGGCTCAGAGATTAAGAGTATTCTGGAGTACCCGGGATATAAGAAGGAAATAAATGAAATAGCTTTGGAAAATTATCTGACATTCCAATACTCAGTTCTTCCAGAGACATTTTTTAAGGGAATTTTTAAGCTTATGCCGGCACACTACTTTATTTTTAAAGACGGCAAGATGGATATTAAGCGCTACTGGGAACCTAAATTTGAGGCAGATGAGAGCATGGAATACAATGAGCTTGTTGACAGGATTGATGAGACCTTTCAGGATTCCATCAAGGCTCATATGGTTTCTGACGTTGAGGTTGGTGCTTTTCTTTCAAGCGGCGTTGACTCAAGCTATAATGCAGCAAGTTTTCACGGCGACAAGACCTTCACCGTCGGCTTTGACTATGAGAAGTACAATGAAATCGACTATGCCAAGGCATTGTCCGAGAAAATAAATATCGATAATTACAGCAAGCTTATCACTACCGATGAATACTGGGCATCACTTGAAAAGATACAGTATCATATGGACGAGCCGTTAGCTGACCCGTCCGCCATCGCCCTTTACTTTGTGAGCAACACGGCTTCACAGTATGTCAAGGTTGCTCTGTCCGGTGAGGGTGCTGATGAATTTTTCGGCGGATATAACATTTACCACGAACCATTGTCGCTTGCAAATATCCAAAAGCTGCCCAAGCCGCTGAGAAAATGTATGGCAAATATAGCCGGCGCCCTTCCATTTCGCTTTAAGGGCAAGAATTTTCTCATTCGTGCAAGTAAGGATGTTGAAGAACGTTTTATCGGCAACGCTTTTATGTTCAACGAAAAGGAACGCAGCCGTATTCTCAAGAATCCTACCGGCAAATATAACCATATGGAACTTACGAAGCCTTACTATGACAAGGTTAAGGACAAGGATGATGTCACCAAGATGCAATATATAGATATTCATTTCTGGCTGATAGGGGATATTCTTCTTAAAGCTGACAAAATGAGTATGGCAAATTCTCTTGAGGTTCGAGTTCCTTTCTTGGATAAGGAGGTTTTTGAACTGGCAAGGAAAATCCCTACCAAATACAAGGTTACGGACAAGAACACCAAGGTTGCCATGCGTGACGCCGCACACCGATATCTTCCGGATATGGTTGCCGAAAAGAAAAAACTTGGTTTTCCTGTTCCGATTCGCATCTGGCTTAAGGAGGATAAGTATTACAACAGGGTTAAGGACGCCTTTACCGGAGAAGCTGCCGCTAAATTCTTTAATGTTGACGAGCTTGTTAAATTTCTTGACCGTCATAAAAGCGGCAAGGAGGATAACAGCCGAAAGATTTGGACTATCTATATGTTTCTTATCTGGTATAAGGACTTTTTCGGCAAGGATGGCATGTATGCCTAAGGTATAAAAATAAGCTGCCGCTTTACGATTTTTTAACCGTTAAAGCAGCAGCTTATTTAATTTATAAACTGCTCAATTGCCTCACTGTATGAACACTGACCGCTTTTTACCAGCTCAATCCAGATTTTTCTTACAAGCTCATTGACATACTCCAAATCTGACAGCTCATACAAAATGTCTATTTGTTCTTCATATGACAGCTCCCTGCTTTTAAATTCGTCGCTCTGTGAAAAGCTCTCAATAATGCCTTTTCTGTCTTTTTTACCGGACAGCAGTTCAGAGCAATAGCTTCTCAACTCCTCCTGTGACGGATTTCTTCCAAGCATATATTTAAAGGCGGACACTACTGCATACGTGCTGTCACTGTCCCTGTTATAGCTTTGTGTATTAAGACCTGAAAGTACGGAAATGTCAGTTAACTGTCCTGTATCAATATCATAATCATAACAACTGTAATCAAATCTCACGTCAGAAACTAAATCCGCAAAAACACGCCATTTTGACATACCTGCCTTAAGATTCATAACGTACTTTGACAACTGCTTTGAATCTATATCTGCTGCATCCATATCCAACAGCGCCTTATACATTATTCTTACAAGGCTCTCCTCGTCCACATTTGGGGAAACCTCCCTGTCAAGCAGCTCATAGGCAACCATAACTCCGGTCATACTGCGGTTCATCAGCCGTTCCGTATAGCTTTGAAGTGCGTCATTACCGGCATTTTCTCCTGTAATGGCATTATAAAGACTGTTTACGAAGTTTTCTACGTTTTCGCGGCTCTCGTCCACATTCTTTACAACTACAATGCATTTTGCATAATCAGCATCGCCCGCCACAGCCGTGACTATTGCACGTCCGGCAGCTAACGCGGTTATCTCGCCTGAATTGGCATCCACCTTAACTATCTCTTCGTCATCACTTATCCATTGAATATCGGAAATCTCCGCAAATTCAGGAAAGGTCCTGTACTTAATCGTACACTTATAGCCGACTGCCAGCACAATTCCGTCCTTTTCCAGTGACAGTCTCTCAAGCGGCAGTCTTTTGAAGCGCTCACCGTCAAAATAGGTCACAACCTCATTCCAGAGTGCTATGCCCATTGTATCAAGGCATGCCCTTGTGTAGCTCTCCCACTCATCAGTATCCATATACTTAAAGACATCATATGCCTGTCTTTTGCTGCCGTCCGAATTCAGCAGTCCAAAGTAAAATTTATCCTGCATTTCCAACGGGTCATCGCTTAGCGAACGGAAAATCGCGGCATCAATCATATCGTTAAATTCTGCGGCATAGTATGTATACGCAAGTGCCGCAGCCGCCTTTGCTTCCTGCCCGTTATACACTGTAAAGCCCTGCTCGGAAAGTATAATTCTTACATTCTCTCCGAAATTTTCCTTTACATAATCCGTCAGCACCGTAAGATTCTTAGCACTTATAAAGTCAGTGTCTACCGAATCGGTAGTATATTTAACTGCATTTCTTGAATTCCAGATATTGGAATCCGTCATAATCGGTGAATACAGGTGATAGGCAATATTCCAGTCCGCATCCGGCTTTAGTTCACTGATGCGCACGGCATATGCATCCAAGAAGATCCTGCCGGAAATACCCCTGCCTTCATCATTATGCTCCCAGCTATGGTCAAGGCTCAGATATGCCCTTGCACCGCTGTTATATCTCTTAATCGCATTGTCAACTATAATAAGTGACCTTGCGGCAATATCTACATTTGTATTAATATCCGTTGTTCCCGTGTAATTCCATGAATTCGGCATATTTACTTCATTACCGACAATCCAGTTATCTATATGGCAGTCCTTGCGTCCGTAAGTGTATGCCAGAAAGTCCATGAGTGCCGAAAGTGTTTCAACCGCTGCTTCATCATAGACATTCCAGCCGTAATACAGCTTGTCTGAATTATCATCAGCATACATAAGATTATAGGAAATTGACCTTGCATCCCTCTGCAGCAGCAGAACAACGGAAATGGCAATACCGTTTTCATTAAATTCCATTACATCTTCAATATCAAGATTGGGTATATAGTTGAAATAATAGATCTTTCCGTTATAAACATGCATAACGCTGCCATTTAAAAGCTGGTTCAGGCACACATTTATAAGTGTATGGCTTATCCCCAAATCCTCATAGGTATCACCATAGCTGTATGCCTCCTGAATACCCTTCTTGGTTCTTGTCTGTGTTCTGTAATAATTTGACGAAGCTGCCTGTGTTGTGTCAGCCTTCACATTTGCCGGCGCTAATATCAGTGCCGCCAGAAGTATACATATGAGTATATTAATTTTTTTCTTCCAATTCGTAAACATATAATTCATGTAATGCCCTTGTTGCCATAATGTACCTAGCCTGCATATGCAGACTTTTTGCAAGATTTCCTTCATATACGCTGTATACTTTATCAAATTCAAGTCCTTTTGCAAGATAAAATGTCGTCACAACCATACCCTTTTTAAATTCCTTGCTGTCACGGTCAAGATAGGACAAATATTTGCTTTCATCAATGCCCTTTTCCTGAAATAATTTCTTCAGCCTTGAATAAATCTCTATGGAATCCGCTTGTGACATGGTAAGAACCGCAAAGGTATCGTAGCTGTCCCTTGATTTTACATAATTATCAAGTATCTGCTCCAATGCAGCCTCAAGCCCTACCTCTGAATGTATTTCAGGCGCCCTGCCATGACGCTCAAGCAGCTCAACACCCTCTTCGCCTATGAGGCTCTGGGCATACCGTGCAATCTCCACTGTCTGCCTGTAACTCTTGTTCAACGAAATCCTTTTGATGTCCCTGCCAAATATTTCCGGCAAAAATTTCATCACGTCACTTTGCTCATCCTCCATCGTCTGAGCCCTGTCGCCGACAATGGTCATTTTGCAGTTAAATAAATATCTGATTATTAAATATTGAATATAACTGTAATCCTGCATTTCGTCTATGACAAGATGCTTTATCTCTTTTTTGCCCGTTCTTAAGGTCAACTGCTGCTTAAGATACAAAACAGGGTATACATCCTCATAACGAAGCTTTCTCTCCTCAACAGGAACGGACGGCAGTCCCTTTTCGCCCTGTCTTTCCAGAAAATCTGAGTAAAGCTTGTATATATCCGTATCGGCGTACATCTGATGGAAGGATTCCATTATTATCGCCATCTCAATATCATCAAGGCTCCTGCCGTTTAAGGTTTCTGCCTCGTCAATAACATATTCCGCCACAGCATCCATACGCGAAAGCAGCGGAATATCCGGAAATCTGTAATAGAAAAGCTCCATAATATCCTCGGCGGATTTATTTACAAATTTATAATGGATATTCTTAAAATTCATCAGCTCACTTTCGAGCTCCAGCACATATCCGTTTATCTCGTTTGCAAATTCTCTCGACTGCTTATAGTGATACCTCCTGCTGATATCGGAGGCCTCATACGAAGCATCTTTTTCTGCCGCAAGCATACGCTCTATCTGGTCATACTTCTCCTCACAGTCATTTGACACATCCTTAAGCTCGTGGTATGCAAAAATATCAAAGCTCATTTCCTTTATATTTTCTTCTCCGAGCTCAGGAAGAATATGCGAGATATAGCCTGCAAACACGCCGTTTGGAGATAGTATCAATACATTGGAAGCCTTGAGGTTATTCCTGTCATGGTAGAGCAAATAAGCAATACGGTGAAGCGCGATTGAAGTTTTGCCGCTTCCTGCCGCACCCTGAACCACCAAAATCTTATCATTTACATTGCGGATTATCCGGTTTTGTTCCTTCTGAATCGTGCTTACGATACTTTTAAGCTTCGTATCCGCATTATGTCCCAGTTCATTTTGCAGTATCTCATCATCAATCTTGACATCACTCTCAAAGGCATAAATCATTCTGCCCTCTTTAATCTTATACTGCCATTTTGAGGTTATTTCTCCCTCGGATATGCCCTGCGGCGTTTCAAAACTTGCTTCGCCCTTGTCATAATCGTAAAAAAGGCCGGCAACAGGTGCGCGCCAGTCAATAATCAAAGGCTGCTGTCCTGCTCCTAAGGAAAAATTACCTATTCCGATATAATATTCTTCTGCGTTCTCCTCACCGTCATATTTGAAATCAATTCGTCCAAAATAAGGAGAGTCCAGCATTTTGCGAAATCTCCTTTTTAAGTCAAGCGTCTGTGAATTAGCATTCATTCTGGTGAGAAGTGCCTGCTGATTATCATAGTATTCGTACCCGTACTCGTCCATTTCGGTATAGTTGGACCAATAATAATCATGCATCTTCTCTACATCCTGCGAGCCCTCATCTATTGTAATATTAAGTTCTCTGATTCTGTCATTTAATTTCTCTAGAATCATTTTCAAGTGCTCATCCTGCTGGTGCATGACAAATTACCCCTTAAAATAATTTAACTTCATCACTTTCACTGCCCATATTATAAAAGCCCGAAAGCCCCATTTCTTCAAGCCTGTTAAGGAACTTACCCATCTTCTTAGGTCTTAAGTACAAAGCGACATCATACTCTCCTCTAAGCTCGTCTGCCTTTCTTATCGCCTCAGCGGTTTGTCCCTCGTCAAAAAGCAGAGCAAGCTTTTTCTTTTCAGGAATCTTATATCCGCTTTCAGACAGAATGGCAAAGATACGCTCAAAGCCGATTGAAAATCCAACTGCAGGGATATCCTCATTGAGGAATTTGCCTATAAGGTTATCATACCTTCCGCCGCCTGCTATTGAACCCTTAAAGTCAAGACTTTGAATTTCAAATATTGTTCCTGTATAGTAGCCCTGTCCGCGTACAAGTGAAAGATCAAACTGAATCGTATATTTACCGTCATTAATTGAATTGACTGCACTCATTATGGCTTCAAGGCTTTCAAGAGCCTCTTCGTCAGTGCAGTAACCTCTTACCTCCTCCATGCTAAGAGGAAGGCTGCCAAATATTTTTGTCATATTATCAACACAGGCACTGTCAAAGCCCTTTTCAAGCAGTTCTGTGCGAACTCCGTCAATTCCTGTCTTGTCAAGCTTGTCAATAGTTATACATACGCTGTCAAGCTGTTCAGGCTTAAAACCGGCTGTAAGAAGAACATTCTTAAGAATCCTTCTGTCATTTATCTTCACTGTAAAATTGCTGATTCCGATTGCAATAAGTGCCTTGGCTGTCGTGTCAATAAGCTCTATTTCACAGCTTCTTGAGGATGAACCGATTATGTCAATATCACACTGTATAAATTCACGCAGTCTTCCCTTCTGAGGTCTTTCCGCACGGTAAACCCTGTCCATCTGAATGAATTTTGCAGGACTGTTAAGCTTTGCCCTGTTATTGGCATAATAACGGCTAAGCGGCAGTGTAAGGTCATACCTAAGCCCCATATCCGCGAGCTCGTTTTCCGCAAAATGCTGATTTTCAACTGCCTCCTTGAGCTTATCCCCGCGCTTTAATACCTTAAAGATAAGGTTGAGGTTCTCACCGCCCTCACTCTTATCAAGATTTTCAATATCCTCCAGAATCGGGGTCATTATTCTCTCAAAGCCGTGGCTCCGGTATGTATTTAAAATAACCGACTGTAAATAATCTCGCAGGGCCACCTGCGATGGCAAATAATCATTTGTTCCTTTGACTGTATTAAGCTTCATAATAATTCTCCTCTATAAATATTTGCAATTACCTTATACATCCTTCGTACCATTTGGTGAATAATTCCGGCCAGACGGCACATTCCGGCTGCAGCTTGCTGCCATCCTTAGTATCCGTCTGTTCCGTTGCCAGCCCAAGTCCGTGATTTCCGTTGGGGAAAATATGTAATTCGAGCTTTACGCCATGCTCTCTTAATGCCTTTGCAAAAAGCAGTGAATTTTCAACAGGAACGGAGCCGTCAGAAAAGGTATGCCATATAAATGCCGGAACCGTATCACACGTCACCTGATTTTCCAGTGATACCTCGTTGATTCGCTGCTCATACTGTTTTCCCAAAAGATTTATAAATGATTTTCTGTGTGCAAATTCACCCGATGTAATAACCGGATATGACAAAAGCATCCCGTCCGGTCTTATATCCTGACCGTTAAAGCCCAAATCTCTTAACATCTGTGAATTCCACATAGTTCCGAGAGCTGCTGCCAAATGCCCTCCCGCCGAGAAGCCTGCAGCTATTATCTTATCCGCATATATATTCCATTCGTCCGCGTTCTCCCGCGCCATTTTAACCGTATAAGCAAGCTCATAAAGCGCACATGGATATTCACTTGGTGCAAGGCTGTATCTTAGTACAATCACGGCAAAACCAAGGCTGTTAAGCTTTAATGCCACAGCCTCCCCCTCCCTCGGGGAATGATGTCCGTAGCCTCCACCCGGACATACAATAACAAGAGGTCTTTTTGTCAGTCTCTGGCAATCCGGATAAACGTCGGGAAGATAGGTTGTTACACTTGCATTTGCACCCTCATGAACAAGCCCTGCTTTCTTATAATCTATATCAAGCTCAAATACCTCATATCTCATAAAATCACTCCATACAATATAGACTTACCGGTTAAGTATAACATAGCGTAAATGCATTTTCCAGTAGATTATTCTTCCTTTAAATGCTATTATATTATTATGATGATAGTGAAACATTGTGGAGGTGTTCTATGGACAAAAAACTTTACAAACTTATGAATTGGCCCGAAATCGAAGGTATTGTTTATTCAGAATGCGACAACCCTCATGATTATCTCGGCCCTCATATTACGTCGGCAGGTCTGCTTATACAGACATTTATGCCCGGTGCTTCATGCGTTGTAGTCAAAATTGACGGTCAGGAAAAGAATTATTCTATGACACAGGTTGACGAGGCTGGCTACTTTGCAGTTTTAATTCCGGGCCGCAAGAAAGTTCGTTACACCCTTTTTATAACCTATCCAAATGGTCAGAGCAGGGAGATTCGGGACCCGTATGCTTTTGATTATGAAATTGACCGGACAGAACTTAATGAATTTAATCACGGAATCAATTACCATATATACGATATGCTCGGTGCACATGTTACCGAGATTGACGGTGTCCTCGGCACACGTTTTGCCGTCTGGGCGCCAAATGCAGTACGTGTCAGTGTTGTAGGCGATTTTAACAACTGGGACGGGCGTGTAAACCCTATGAGAAAGGACTACGAAAGCGGCGTATTTGACTTGTTCATCCCGGGCGTTTATGAGGGTGACATTTACAAATACGAAATCAAATGCAAGAGCAGCCTCGTAATCCTAAAGAGCGACCCATACGCCTTTTTAGGACAACTCCGACCGGATAATGCCTCCGTGGTGTTTGACATTTCCAAATTCAAATGGACTGATTCTAAATGGCTTAAGGAGCGCGACAAAATCGACACTTCAAAAACTCCTGCCTCCATTTATGAGCTTCACCTCGGCTCCTTCAAAAAACCTGAAGATGGCAGGGAATTTTACAATTACCGTGAATTAGCGCCAATGGTAATAGATTATGTCAAGCAAATGCATTTTACGCATATTGAGCTTATGCCGATAACTGAGCATCCTCTTGATGCGTCATGGGGCTATCAGGTGACCGGCTACTATGCTCCGACCAGCAGATATGGCACACCCCTGGATTTCAAATATTTCATCAACGAGCTGCACAATGCCGGTATCGGTGTTATTTTGGACTGGGTTCCCGCACATTTTCCGAGAGATACCTTCGGGCTTTGCGGCTTTGACGGTACATGCCTGTATGAGCATTATGACCCAAGACAGAACTCGCACCCTGACTGGGGCACGCTTGTATACAATTACGCCAGACCCGAAGTTAAGAATTTTCTTATCGGAAGTGCGCTTTTCTGGGCTGAGGAATACCACGTTGACGGTATCCGTTCCGATGCGGTAGCTTCAATGCTCTACCTTGACTACGGCAGAAAGGACGGTGAATGGGTTCCAAATATATACGGCGGCAAGGAAAACCTTGATGCTGTGGAATTTTTAAAGCATATGAACTCCATTTTCAAAAAGCGTAATCTCAGCACACTTCTTATTGCAGAAGAATCAACGGCATGGCCTAAGGTTACCGGTGTGGTTGAAGATGACTCTCTAGGCTTTGATTATAAATGGAATATGGGCTGGATGAATGATTTTCTTGATTTTATGAGAAAGGACCCTCTTTTCAGAAAGGGCTCCTATGGAGAGCTTACATTCTCAATGATTTACAATTACAGCGAGAACTTTATTCTTGTATTCTCGCATGACGAGGTTGTTCATGGCAAGGCATCAATGCTGTATAAAATGCCGGGCGACACAATAAAAGAAAAATTTGCCAATCTTCGTGCAGCATACGGATTTATGTTTACACATCCCGGCAAGAAGCTGCTGTTTATGGGACAGGATTTCGGGCAAACAAAGGAATGGTCGGAATCCGAAGAGATTATGTGGGAGCTTCTTGAGGATGAGAACCACAAACAAATGCAGCGCTATGTCAGGGATCTGAATACCCTGTATCAGAGTGAGCCTGCACTTTACACCCTTGATTACTCAACGGACGGCTTTAAGTGGATTAACTGCATTTCGGCAAACGAAACAATAGTTGTATTCAGGCGTATCTCCGATAAAAACGAGGAGCTTATAGTGGTTGCCAACTTTACACCTGTCAGCCGCGCCAACTACAAGATTGGTGTCCCTTACCCGGGTAAGTACAAAGAAATATTCAATAGTGACCGTGCAATTTACGGCGGCAGCGATTTCGTAAATCCAAGACTTAAAATGGCAAAAAAGGACGAATGTGATGGTCTTGAAAATTCTATCAGAATTAAGGTTCCGCCGCTTGGAATTACTGTTTTCAGATATATTCCTTTGGCAGAGGAGGAATTAATCGACAACGAGGCGGCTCTTAAAAATATCAAGACCGAGGAAACGTCCAAAGCAAAGAAGGCACCCGTCAAAAGAACCGCAAAAAAGACAAAATAATTTCACATAACAAAGGGGCTGTTGCGACAGCCCCTTTAATCTACACAATATTCTTTATGCTCTCGCATATTTTTCTTGCTGCTACCGGATTATTCATTGTATAAAGATGTATTCCATCCACACCATTTGCAAGCAAATCAATTATCTGGCTGATTGCATATGCAAGCCCTGCGTCAAATAGTGCATCCTTATTATCCTCATAGCGATGAATTATTTTTTCGAATTTTTCCGGAAGTGATGCACCGCACGTTGTCACCATTCTTCTTATCTGTGCTGCATTGAGCGCAGGCATAATTCCCGGTGTAATCGGGACGTCGACGCCCGCCATTCTGCAGTTTTCAACATATCTGTAAAACATTTTATTTTCGAAAAAAAGCTGTGACAAAAGCACCTCGGCACCTGCATCGACCTTTGTCTTGATATCACGTATATCAGTGATTCTATCCGGCGAATCCGGATGGGACTCAGGATAGCATGCGCCTGCTATACAGAAATCATTCTCCGGGTTCTTTTTAAGATATGTGATAAGGTCCGAGGCGTGCTTGAAATCATCCTTTTCCGTAATGTTAGGATTGTGGTCTCCTCGAAGTGCAAGAATGTTCTCAATGCCTTCATAGCGCAGAACCTTTGCAAACTCATCAATCTCAGCCCTATCGTAACAAAGACATGTCAGATGGACAACCGGCTCAACCTTATACTCATTCTTTATTTTCTTGGCAATTTCAATTGTTCTGTTCCTGTTTGAGCTTCCGCCGGCACCAAAGGTTACACTTATATAATCAGGATTAAGCTCACAAAGGATTCCCAAAAGCTCGTCAATATTTTTAAAATCCTCGTCCTTTTTAGGTGGGAAAATTTCAAATGACAAAACCTGCTTTTTATTATTATATATTTCTGTAAGTTTCATTTTATCATTCCTTTATGTTTATTTGCCGTATATTAATTCTCCTTACTCCATAAATAGCAATACGCCTGACTCCTCGCCGCGAATTTGTTGGTTTTAAGAAGCTCTCTCATTTCCTCTTTGGTATACCAGCGTGGAACGATTTCTTCAAAGGTAGAGGTACTCTTGCTAAACTCTCCCCTTGCCCGTCCTACAATGCATACATTAATCTCATTGCTGAAGCCTACCGCACTATAACTCGGTCCGATTAAATCATCAATCCGGTATAATTCAAGACCGGTTTCTTCCCAAAGCTCGCGCTTTGCTGCCTCCTGAGGAGTCTCGCCCGGGTCAATAAGCCCCGCCGGAAAATTATATACCCAGTCCCCGACAGCCATTCTGTATTCTCTGTCCATAAGAATTCTCTCGCCCGTCTCATCCGTAACTATCACAACAACAGCATCCGGCTGATCGCCTCGAATATCCTCAATTCCCGACATTTCTTTCTTACGGCTTATCATTTCGTAAATCTTTTCTTTATTGTCGACTGTTTCATAGGTCAGATCATACCTGGTGATAAATCTTCCCTCTTCTTTTTTGGTGATTTTCTTAAATTCCATAATATCTACCGATTATTTTTCTTTTTCACTGAGATACTTCTTAATATTAGAAAGCACCTCATCTGCATCAAGTCCGTGCACCTGGCATGCCTCGTCCAATGACTCGCCGATTGAAGAAGGACATCCTACACAGTGCATACCTGCCTCCATAAGCACATACGCAATATTCATATCATAATTAAGCATTTCGCCCATTGTTGTTTCCTTGGTAATTTCCATTTCAAATCTCCTTTTATTTATTTGTTAACTCATAGCTGATTGCGTAACTAAGGCGGGCGCAGGCATATAGGTGCGATTATGCGGTAATTGTTCGCCGCCGGTAC